>WRBU01000036.1 GCA_009784355.1 Defluviitaleaceae bacterium | reverse complement strand
GCTGGATTTGCGGCTTTGTGTCATATATTCTCCAACTTCTTCTGCTGTTAATGATATTGTGTTTTCTGATGTGGAGGCTGCCTCAATGCCGAGTTCACCAATAATTTCATCCATATTGCCAAAATTCGCAATAACCGAACCTATGGCTTCGTTTTCGCTTTTGCCTTGACTTTTTAGTTCGTGGTACTTTTCTTCCATGCTTGCGAGCATTTCGTTTTTCAGCTTCATAACACGCACATTTTGTGGGTATGCCGAAAAAACATTGTCGATATAGGTCTTAATTGCCTCCATTTTTTTCATCCTCCAAAATAAAACTCTCTATTAATGGCGCAGTTCGCCGCCATTCGGCGCATTTTTGGGCATAAAGCTCGTACCCTGCGGGCGTGAGGGTGTAATATGTCCGCTCTCTGCCGCCCGTTACCGTTCCGGGATACGATGATAGCGCACCTGATTTTTCAAGGCGGCTAAATGCGGAATATAATGTGGTTTCTTTCATGTTATATGCTCCCTGTGAAATTTCTGTTATTTTTTTAGAAATTTCGTAGCCATACGAGTCATCATCGCACAAAACCCGCAATATCATTAGGTCTATATAACCACGAATAACGTCGCTGCTAATAGTGTTTGCATTGTTCAAACAACCACCCCCCAATAACTACGCATGACGTTGTAACTACTATATCATATGTACTACGTCATGTCAAGTAGTTTTTCAAAAAAACTTTCTGCACATTTTATTGTGTTTTTTGTGTTACAAGTATTGACACGTAATTTAAAATGTGGTAAAATATTCTAACATACAAGAACAGGTCTCAAACAGGCCTCATTATTAAAGGAGGTAGTTTCAAATGAAGAAAAGACTAACCGCATTAATGCTTGCATTTGTTTTTGTGTTTACAAGTGCAATAGCGTATGCCCAGACCAGCACCTTTGTCTCTCAAACGCCGAATGAAGCAGAAGCTAGACAGCTTTATCACGGCATGACTTTTGAAGAGTTTATGCAGACTGACTTGTACGAAGATTCATTAAACCAGCTTGTTAATTTTTATGGTTTTGACTTGGAGTTTGCGCAAAATTATTTGCGCACCATCTCTTACATTGAAAATCTTTCTGCTGTCTTTGGCACAGCCGAAGGATGGAGTTTTCCCGATTACATAGGGGGCATATATGTAGATGATAATGGTATGCTAGTTATTCAACTTACTGTTGCGGCAATGCGTACTACTGCCTCATTATCTAATGCATACGAAACACTGGCTCAACATGTAGATATTGAACATGCTATTGTTAGGGAGGTGGCTTTTTCGCACGTGGAACTGTTGCAAACACACGAGTATTTGTTAGAAGTTATGATGAGCTCTCGAAACCAAAGCCCACAAATTTTTAATGGGTTTGGAATTAGGCATACTGAAAACAGGGTTACAGTCCATATTTGGGACTACAACCCCGAAGGAATTGAGTATTTTAGACAAAACATTTTAGATTCCCCGATGATAATGTTTGTGCCTATGCGGGGTATTCCTATGGATATGAATGATTTCGAGACTTCGGAGCTAATGTTAAGAATTATGGAAGCCGAAGGCATAGAAAACCTAGAAAATCCAGCGGATGTAACAAGAGTTTGGAGAATAATGGAGTCTGGACAAATAGAAAGTTACACATCGGAGCAAGAAACACTGGACGCAAACTACCCTTTTTTGTCATCATCGCCTTATCAGTCTTACTACTATCAATCTTTGCAATATATCGGCATAGAAGGCACAAATAGCAGGATAGTAAGTTCTGGGGAGGCGATATTTAGAGCTGCTGGAGGGGGTGCTATCGGCTCTGCTGGACATGCGGGTACGATTGCCTTCAGAGCAAGGCATATATTGACTGGAAGAGAAGGGGTAGTAATTGCTGGACACAGCTTTCCTAACGCTAACATTCAAACATCTAATGTTTGGGCAAACGGCATTTTAATAGGGGCGGTGGGCGCAACACCAAACATGCCTTTGCTGTGGCAAAATGGAGGAAATATAGATGCGGCTTTTGTGCCAATGCAGTCAGGGGTTAGCGCAAGTAACGTAATGCCTAATGGGCAGTTGCTTAATGTGAGCTGGGCTTGGCCAGTAGGGAATATGCCTGTGGCTACGCAAGGCAGCACAACTGCCGCTATAGCTCCGCATACACTTGGAGTTGTCGGCAATATTACTGACTTAAACTACGTGAGATATGTGCGGCTATCAAGCATTACAAGAACAGGGAAAATATTAACTAATCTACATAGCTTTCCGGGGGACAGCGGAGCCCCGTTGTATGCTGTTGGCTTAAACAATTCAACATTGGGCGTCTTGTCTGGTGGGGTTACTGACGGAACAGCCGTTGGGGGACTTCCGAGAGGAAACGAAGTAATATTTACACCAGCTCATGTAATTATGCAAGGCTTTGGACTTCAAAGATACTAGAAATATAAAATTCAACCCCCGCCAAGCACTCGGCGGGGGTTTTATATTTTTTAATCATCAATATCAGGTGCATCAAGGTTTTCTTTACTAATATCCTTATTACGATGGAAAATGTCGTAAATAATTGGCACAACAAACAGCGTCATTGCGGTGGAATATATCAAGCCGCCTATGGTGGCAACCGCCATTGGCTGCAGCATTTCCGTGCCTTCGCCAAAGCCAAGGGCGATTACGGACATTGCAAAAATGGTGGACACCGCCGTCATTATAATTGGGCGGATGCGTTTGCGCCCAGCGTCGATAATGGCATCAAGTTTAGCCATTCCTTCGTGGCGCATTTGCGTTATACGGCTAACAAGCACTATGCCGTTGTTTATTGCCACGCCTGTTAGCAGTATTAAACCTATTATGCTAACAATGGAAAGAGGCATACCTGCAACCATAAGCCCCGCAAAGCCGCCTGTAAAGGCAAGGGGTATAGTGAACATGATAACAAAAGGCCCTTGTAATGACTGGAATTGCGCAACCATTATAAGGTAGGTAAATACCAAGCCAAGGATAAGCATAAGCACAAGGTCGCCAAAGGCATCCATCATGGCTTCTGCTTCACCGCCTACAAATACTTGCACGCCTGCTTCCGGCACAAACTCCGCCAAAACACGCTCTACTTCCGTGTTTATCAAGCCTACATTAAAGCCTGGCTCTATGTCGCCTGTTATGGTCACAATTCTATTGCGGTTCATACGGACTATGCTGGTAAAGCCCGTATCTTCCACAATGCTTGCAATTTCGTACAATGCAACATAGCCGTTTGCTGTGGTAATTTGCAAATTTTCGATGGTTGCCCAGTTGGGCTCTATAAAGTCGCCGTCTTTAATAACAATCTCGTAGCCTATTCCATTGAGTGTCATGTCAATGGTGCGCTCTGGGGTGGTTATAGCGGCATTAACTGCCATGAATACCTGTGCCGTAGTCAAGCCATGCGCCATTGCATCGTCTTTGCGAACAATAATGCGCAGTTCTGGCTCGGTTTGCTCAGTCATGTCTGTTATGTTTGTAGCACCCTCTATTTGTGATATTTCTTCCGCAAGGCGTATTGCCGTATCACGTATTGCATCAAGCTCTGCCCCCTGTACGGTAATGGAGATGGGTGAACCAAACATCATTCCCATGCCGCCGTCTTCCAGCTCTACATCAGACTCCAAGCCAAGTCTTGCACTAATTGCATTGACTTGCTCTGCAAGTTCGTCGGCAGAAATACTGCGGTCTTCGGACATAAGTACGTACATATCAATATTTGTGCCGCCGCTACCTCCGCCGCCTCCAAATAAACCGCCGCCCATTGCCGCCATCATGCCGCCACCGCCAATGGATACACCTACAGTTTCTACGTCCTCAATTTCAAGAACATATGCAGCAAACTCTCTCGCAAGCTCCCTTGCTTGCTCAAATTCCGTGCCTTCTGGTGTTTGGGCGGATACGGAAAACTGCCCCATATCCATTGCGGGAAACATTTCCATACCACGGGCATTAATAAGCATAAAACTGCCTACAAAGGCAAAAATTGCAAATGCTAAAACTGCCCAGCGAATCCCTTTGCCAAGGCTAAAACGCAATGCCTTTTCATATTTGTCCAAAAATTTTGACCAACGCTTGCCGTCTGGCTCACGCTTTACTTTTTTAAGCATAACACTGGAAGCCGCAGGTACCACCGTCATCGCTATTATAAGACTTGCCAAAAGCGAGTAGGCAATAGTTAAGCCAAGGTCGGCAAAAAGCTGGCGGGTTATGCCCGATGTAAAAACTATTGGCAAAAACATTGAAATTGTTGTGATGGTGGCGGCAGTTATTGGGCCTGCCATTTGTGCGGTTCCTTTTACTGCTGCCCGTGCGCAAGACCTTGATGTTGTAGCACGCATACGATAAATGTTTTCAATAACAGCGATGGAGTTGTCAACAAGCATACCAACAGTAAGTGCCAAGCCGCCCATTGAAATCATATTAAGCGATACGCCTGTAAAATACATTAGCGTGAAGGCAAGCAACAAGCTGGCTGGTATGGAAACCGCCACAATAAGGGTTGGGCGAATATCACGTAAAAATATCAACAAAACCAAAATTGCAAGTATGCCTCCATACAAAAGATTGTCAAGCACGGAGCCGATTATGATGCCTATCATCTCGCCTTGGTCCATTAAAACGGCATAACCAAAGCCATCGTTGCTTTCTGCAAGAGCATCCAAACGCTCACGTACGGCATTTGTAACATCCGCCGTTGAAAATTCACTTTGTTTTTGAATTGTTAGCATTACGGCATCACTGCCATTGACTTGTGTAAAACTAAACGCACTGTCGTCTGTTTCGATAACATCGGCAACGTCGGATAGGCGTATTGGCTCCATGCCCACAATACCCATCATGGCAGGGTCAAAAATCAACATATTCGCAATTTCGTCTACCCCTGCAAATCTATCGCCCACACGCACCATATATTCTACATTATTGTCGGTTATAAAACCAGCGGGCATTGCGAAGTTTTGCGCAGAAAGTATGCCCGTAATGGCTTCCACGGTAAGCATAGCGTCAGGAAGTGCTATGGGCTGTGCTTCTTCGCCTTCTTCTTGCGGAGGTTGCATTGCGATGAGTTGTTCAAGAGAAACACCCATTGCTGCGGCTTGCTGCGCCATCATACCCATCATCATTTCGCTGACAGCGATGTTAAGACGCTCGTTTACCGCATCCACAAGCTCCGTGCGCAAAATAACATGCAGTTGGTTTTGGACAAGCCCAGAAAGGTTTACCATTGCAACACCCGGCACGCCCTCAATGGCTGGTGCTACTGTATTTTGCACAAATTGTGACAATTCGTCAATTTCCATGCCCTCAACAAAGACATTTGTTGTCATTATAGGCATCATTTCGGGGTTTAGGCGTAAAGTCATGGGATTGCCAACACCATCGGGCAAATTTAGCATGTCCAAGGCTTCACGGATTTCAAGTGATGCTGAATCCATATTGGTTGTTCCCGTAAATTCAAGTATCACAATAGACATGTGTTCGTTTGAAATAGATTGAACATTGCTTATGCCGCTTAAAGTAGACATGCTGCCCTCTATGGGGATGCTTACGCTTTGCTCAACTTCTTCTGGCGTAGCCCCTATATAAGGTGTAATTATTGCCGAAAAAGGCAAGTCCATGGCGGGCAAAAGGTCTGTGGATGTACCCATAAAGGACACGATACCAAGCACCACTATTAAAATAACACCCACCAAAACAGTAAAGGGTTTTCTTACACTAAATTTTTCTATCATTACTTGCTTCCTCCGTATCATTGCGATTTTGCAAGGCTTCTTCCAAAGCCATGATGTATTTTTCTAACGCACCAGCCAAAATAGCTATTTCTTGCGGCGACAGCCCTTTCCAGACGGCGTACTCGGCTTCACTTAAAGGCGACAGCACTTTTTTAGCAAATTCATTACCTTTTTTGGTTACAATAATTTCTTTGTTTCTGCGGTCTTTTGCTTCTTTAAGTTCTACATACCCACGTTCCCAAAAAGATTTTATTATGGAGTTCACTACCTGCTTTGGCAATCCTAATTTTTGGCACAATTCTTTTTGTGTACAAACAGCAACAGAGTTATGTAAAGTCCACAACACCAAAACCGACACAAAGCTGAGGTCAAGCGATTTTGCGTAAAGGTCGTATAGGCAGTTTATTTTATGCCAAGTTTCTTTAAGGCTTGAAAGGGGTATTTTTTGACTATCAATATTTGATTCTTCCACGACAAAACCTCCTTTCGATTGGTCGTGATTTTGGACTATTATATATCACGACTAAATAATTGTCAAGGATTTTTTGTTTTAAGAAAAAAGCGTAAATTTCATAGAATAGCTCTTGCAAAAACAAAGCGTTTTTGGTAGAATGAAGACATGGAAAATAATTTTGCAAGAGCCGCCGCCATTGTTGATTTGGCGCAGATAAAAGCGAATATACGTATTGTGCAAGGGCTTGTGGGCTCTGCCAAAATTATGGCTGTGATAAAAGCAAATGCTTATGGGCATGGCGTATCCCCAAACGCACCTATTGCCCACACCGCCGTTATGGCAGGATGCGAGTGGCTTTCTGTTGCTACACCAAACGAGGGTGTAATTTTGCGCCAAAGCGGTATTACAACCCCTATTTTGGTAATGGGAGCAATATTTGAGTCAGAGTTTGAAGTGGCATTGTCGCATGATTTAACTGTCACAATTTTTGATATAATCACTGCTAGGAATTTGTCAGATATGGCTCAAAACATGGGCAAAACAGCAAATGTTCACATTAAAATTGACACGGGTATGAATCGGCTCGGCTTTAAGGAATTTGACAGCATTGAAGAAATAGCGGCACTGCCAAATCTTTGTATAGACGGAATATATTCTCATTTTGCCGCCTCTGAATCTGACCCGAATTTTACGAAAGAACAATTTGCGGGCTTTGCGGCTGTTGCAAAAGGGCTTGAAATACCTAACAAACATATTGCAAACAGCGGAGCAGTTTTGCATCACCCCGAATATAATCTTAATATGGTGCGTATTGGCGTTCTAATTTACGGACTTGCCCCATGCTCCACACCAAAAGGAGCGGAAAAATTGCGTAAAATGGGTATCATGCCCGCAATGACTCTTAAAAGCCGCATTGGACACATCAAAACCATTGCAAAAGGCGAAAGTGTTGGGTATGGGCGTAGTTTTGTAGCTGATGGAGATATGCAAATTGCTACAATTCCCCTTGGTTATGGCGACGGAATTTCCCGTCAATTAAGCAACAGAGGTTTTGTTCTTATAGGCGGCAAGCATTGCCCCGTTGTTGGTACAGTTTGCATGGACCAACTTATGGTGGACGCTACAAGCACCGATGCCAAGGCGGGCGATGAAGTAATTTTTATTGGAACACAAAGCAATGCCCGCATCACCGCCGAAGACATTGCGGGATGGCAAGGCAGCATAAACTACGAAGTAACCACCGCAATTTCACAAAGGGTTCAAAGATTTTATACATAAAATTACTGGAGGAATCTGCTATGAAAGTAGGCACTGTCAAAGAAATTAAGCATTACGAGTTTCGTGTGGGCTTAACCCCCATGAATGTGAAAGAGTATGTAGCGCGGGGGCACGAGGTTTTTGTTCAAACAGGAGCTGGAGCTGGCTCTAGCTTTTCAGACGAAGATTATGTTGCCGCAGGGGCAACTATTTTGCAAACGGCCGAGGAAGTTTGGGCAAAATGTGACATGATTGTAAAAGTAAAAGAGCCGCTTAAAGAAGAATACGACCTTATGCGTGAAGACCAAATTATCTACACTTACTTACATTTGGCGGCGGATTTGCCGCTTACCAAAGCGATGTTAGAGCGTAAAGTAAAGGGTGTTGCTTACGAAACAATACGTGACAACAACGGCGGCTTGCCGCTGTTAAAGCCTATGAGTGAAGTTGCCGGCAAGCTGTCCGTGCAAGCAGGTGCTAGATGCCTTGAAAAAATTATGGGCGGACGTGGCGTACTTTTGGGCGGTGTTCCCGGGACTAGCAAAGCCAATGTTGTTGTAATAGGCGGCGGTGTTGTTGGTAAGTCTGCAATGAAAATGGCAATAGGTCTTGGCGCAAATGTGACTGTATTTGATAACAACCTTGACACTCTTACTACCCTTGACGACATTTGGGGTTCACAAATCCAAACATTATATTCCACTCCATCTGCCATCGAAGCCGCTCTTATGGATGCTGACCTAGTAATTGGGGCAGTTTTAATCCCCGGTGGTGCTGCACCAAAGCTGATTCGCAAGGAATATCTTTCAAAAATGAAGCCAGGCAGCGTTATTGTAGACGTTGCTGTTGACCAAGGTGGATGTGCCGAAACCACCCGTGCCACATACCACGACAACCCAACCTTTGTGGTGGACGGAGTTGTGCATTACTGCGTGGCTAATATGCCTGGTGCTGTAAGTAATACATCTACCATAGCCCTAACAAATGCCACCCTAGCCTATGGGTTAAAAATAGCCGATATGGGGCTGGAAGCAGCAGTCAAAGCTAACAAAAACCTTCTACCGGGTGTGAACACTTACAAAGGGCATCTTACGGAAGAAGCAGTTGCACGTGATTTTGAAATGGAGTATACCGACCTTACAACTTTGCTGTAAGATAAACAATCCCCCGCCGAACAACATGTCGGTGGGGGATTGCTATTTCACAATTATTATTCG
>WRBU01000035.1 GCA_009784355.1 Defluviitaleaceae bacterium | reverse complement strand
TGCTTCTATCAGCGAAAGATAGGCATCGGGCAAAGTGGTATATTTGCCAACGACAGATATTTTTACGCTATCAACGGCATTTCTGCCAGCTTCAACCATATTTTTCCATTCAGTCAAGTTAGGAGTTTTTTCTTCCAAACCTAACTTTTTAAGGGCAAATTTTGCAAGATTTTCTTCTTCAAGTAAAAGCGGCACATCGTAAATTGTGTCGCAGTCAATATTTTGCACCACTGCTTCCTTTGGCACATTGCAAAATAATGATAGCTTGTCCCTAATGCCTGCATCCAACGGCAAAGTGGTGCGGCATACAATGACATCCGGTTGTATACCAAGCGAGAGCAAGGTTTTAACGCTATGCTGGGTAGGCTTTGTTTTAATTTCGCCGCCTTTTTCAAGATACGGCAAAAGGGTAACGTGAATGTAAAGTACATTCTCACGCCCCACGTCAAATGCCATTTGGCGTATTGCTTCCATAAACGGCAATGACTCAATGTCGCCTGCTGTACCGCCAATTTCGGTTATAACAATATCGGGTTCAGGCGTACGGCTTTTTGCCACGCTTTTTGTTAAATGTTTTATATAGTCGGTTATATGCGGGATAACCTGCACGGTTTTGCCGCCGTAATAGCCTTTGCGCTCTCTATCCATAACCGCTTGATAAATTTTGCCGCTTGTTATATTAGAATTTGCAGTCAAATTTTCGTCCGTAAATCTTTCATAATGCCCAACGTCTGCGTCGCATTCTGCACCATCTTCTGTAACAAAAATTTCTCCGTGTTGTATGGGCGACATCATGCTGGGGTCTATATTTATATAAGGGTCAAATTTTTGGTTGGCAACTTTATATCCTCTTGATTTTAGCAACTGCCCCAAAGAAGCCGCCGTTATCCCCTTACCAAGCCCAGATGCAACGCCCCCTGTTACGAAAATATACTTTGTTTGTGTGTCCAAAATACCCATCTCCTCTCATTTTTTCAAAATATAAACCCCGCATTTAACGGGGTTTTAAAACTGGCGTGTTTTGCACGCCTACTAATTCATAAAATTAATGATGTTTTCAGTGTAGTCTTGCAATAATTCATGGCGCATATACTCCAACAAATGATTTATTAAAGCAACAGCTTGGGCTCTTGTCATGTATTGCTGCGGATGCAAGTTGCCGTTTTCGTCTGGTGAAATAAGACCAATTCTTGCGGCGGCGTTAATGTCGTTCATTGCCCAGTATGCTATATTGTGGCTGTCTGCAAATGGTGCTATAGGAATATCCAGCCCCAAAATTGACAAACCAAGCGAACGAAGCGTTGTAACATAGGCCTCTTGACGGGTTATTGGCAAGTCGGGATGGAAATGCCCGTCGCCACGCCCAACAGCAATACCAGCGTCATTTACAGCCCGTAAAAAAGCGTAGTCCCATCTATTTGGCCAAAGGTCGGGGAAAAGCAAGTTTACTTGCACGGGACGGTTATTGCGTGGTGCTGGCGGGTTAAGCAAAGCATCATCAACAGGCAGTTTTATAGCGCGAGCCAGCATTGTAAAAAACTCTGCACGATTTATGGCTTGGTCTAATGGGAAAAACTCTGGAGGGGTGGTTCGTACGTCAATAATTTGCATGGCATAAAGCCTGCGCACATCTTGATATGCAGGATGCCCCCTAAATGCAGTTAAATTTGGTGCAATCAACTGCTCAAAGCGGTTAAAATTGCGGATGGTAGTACGTCCAGCCGTGGGCTGCCCGTAAAACTGATTAGGCATAACAGTGATTAAATAATTCAACCCGCTTTGATTATGGGTTATTTCACGATAATTGCCAAAAAAGCTGATAAGAGTAGGTTCGTTTTGGCTGTATTCAAGCTCTTTGCTAACTGCAACGCTTGGCACAAGCTGGTATTGCATTTGCCAAGTAGGTGCTATCACAATGCCGTTTAAGCGATGGGTTTCGGTAGCCGCCCAAGCAGATTCAAAGCCGTAAATTTCACCAATAACCATATGGGTAACAGAGCCGCCCGTTGTGTTAAACACGGCTTCCATACTAACATCACCGCGGTAATAGGTAACACCCGGAGTAATATCACGAATAACGCTAATTTGATGACCAGAGCGTGTTGCGTCTATTGTAAAAGTTTGCCCATTAATAATTTGGGTTTCCGTCCAGCTCGCCACAGTATATGTTTCGACAATTTGGTTGCCTACCCTGTGCCAGTTTACATTAAACAAGATGTTGCGGTTAAGAGAAACACCAGCAGCAGTCATAGCAGATGGACGTATAATATAGCGGACTGTGCGTGTGCCAGCTTCCTCGCTTGCATTTCTTCCCCGTGTGTTTGTTACTATGATGTCGATAAGACCCTCAAACTCTACAGGCTCACCTCCGCCAAGCCACAACATTTCTTTGTAGACAAGGTTGCGGGCGGTAAAATTGCCAGCATTTCCTGTATTTGGCTGAGTTAGCAATATGTCCGTGGTAAGCGGAAGGCGCACGCCTTCTGTTATACCCCCAAAAAAGCCTATTTGCCCAACCCGAGCAAAAGCAATAGTGGCGGGCATAGCAACCATTATGGCTAGTATCGCTAAAAATACTCCAAACTTTAATTTTCTCATTGCCGGATACCTCCATTGTTTCATAAATTAATCAACCAAAATGATTCTGGCGTGAGCAGTACCTGCCGCACCGCTGGCTGGTGCAAGAGATAGAGCATCAGCTTCCATCATAATAAGCACTTGGTCGCCTGCTTGCAAATATCTCTGCGGTACAACGGCGTTATTGCGACCTATCAAGGTTGTGCCGTCAAGGGTTATCATCATCGTGTTGTTTGCATTTGAAAGGACATTCCATTGATTTGTAACAGGGTTTTGCACCATAACATCACGTAGCATAAAGTTTCCGTCATTGTCGGCAACATTGCTGACCAAAGTACCCCGTACGGAGCGGTTTGCAAATGGATGCTCCATAATATGTGTTGCTCTTGCCCCGTCGGTGACAATGGTGAAAACTTGCTCAAAAACGGAGTCCTCCGTATATGTCAAAAAGTTGTTGATGTTTCGCTCGCCGCCGACAGGCATGAAAATTGTCTGTGTGTCTATTGTAAATTCACGCTGTATTGGTGTAAAGACCCAATTATTACCAAAGAGCTGGGACATGGACTCCACACGGAAACTTTGACCATCCCACACGTGGGTTACACGGGCACGCATAATTTGCAATGCAGATGTGTCGGGGCGTGAAGCAATGTCAACCACAGCCGCAATGCCAGCACCACCCATTACAACGGAAGCGTAATCCCCCGGCAAAATATCAAAACCGCTTACCAAACGCCCATTTCTGCGTACAATAGTGCCGCTGTCTGTGTTAATAGGCGTTGCGGGGCTTTGAGCAAGGAAAAATTGACCGCTATTTGCAAATACAACCGTATCTGCCGGCAAACGTTCTTCTCTTTGCGAGCGGAAGCTGACCATTGTTACACGTTCACCTGCAAAGTGGTTTTCAAGGGCAATGTAGACAGTAGCACCACCACGACCAAACAGGCGCAAAGCCTCGTCCCTTGTTATGCGGCGATTATTGTAAAAATATGAAATATTTGGGTTTGCAAGGTTGAATTGACCAACATAGTTAAAATTCACCCAGCCAGCTTGTGAAAGGCTTTGGGCATGTTCGACAGACATAGTTTGTTGAATTGTGTTAATACCTGTAAGGCTGCCGCGTACGATATTTGTTATATGCCGTGCGCTGCCTTCTATTGTCATTTCTATAATAGACGAAATTTGGTGTCCCGGGGCTAAAATAGCTTCGTTCACGAGCAATCTTGCCCAATCGCCGACTTGGATGTTAAGCGGAGTTATTCTTCGTCCTTCACGGGTAATAAATGTGCCATGTGCCATTTCAAACCAAGCCGTTTGCCCATTTTCTTGTTCAAACAAAATGGAGGTGTGGCTGGGGTGATGCACGATGTTTGTAATGCGTCCATAGCGCATAATATAATTAGACACAGCAGAAATAAAGGAGATAACTTCAGGGTCATCCGCTGCTGGCCTTATAAATACAATATCACCAGGCACAATGGATGCCACAGTAGTGGCAAGAGGGTTAAAGGCAAAAGAAGGGAAAAGCTGGCTAATGTAAGAAACATGCATTTGCGTGTCCCAATGAGAAATGCGTTGTACCATCATTTCTTGCTGGAAATAACGCATTACACGGCGGTTGCCGTCCCAGTCTATAACCACCATATATCCAAAGTTGGGATTATTTTCCACAACAAGCCCACGGAATTCATCCACCAAAACAGGCAAGCCAACAAAAGAAATTGCTACGACCGTATTGTTGCGCATGTAAAGGCGCAATGTTTGTCCAAAAGGCAGGGTTGCAACATTATAACGCTGGCTGTCCATCAGCAAATAATTAATGCCGTTATTATTGGAAATAAGACCATCCGCCATTGAAAAAATTCGGCGGTCATCACCCGACGCTGTCGTAACAAGCGTTATTGTCATTTCGGCAGGGTCAATAGAAAACAGCGTCCCGTACTGCACTGCTTCAACAGCAGAATGCATAACGTGAACATACCATACAGTACCGTCTGCGGGATGAACAAAATATTCGATAGTGTCTCCGTAAACAAGCATATTAAGTCCGCCGACATCACCATTGTTAAAAACGACAGCATCCAGCGTGTTTGGCTGTGCGGCAGGGTTTACAACGGTGCTTCGCTGTAGCACATCCACAGTTCCGTCGCCAAGGCGCACAAAGATGTTTTGCCATGCGGAAACTTGAGCAGTTTGCTCCAATTCGGTATCTTGAATACGGGCAACCGTGCCTGTTCTGCGCTCTAATCCTAATATATCCATGAAAATTGTGTCCATATTTGAAAGAACTTGCGCCATTTGTCCACGGGTAATATTTTGGCGGGGGTCAAAGTTAAGCCCGCTACCATTCATAATATTTGCCGCTAAAATATTTTCGACAGCAACAAGATATTCTGGAGCAATATTACGCCAATCTTCAAAACGATATACATGTGTAAGGGTGGCTTGCGGGTTAAATTGACCATCACCAAAAGCTATGACGGCATTGTAAATCATAAAAGCCACTTCTTGACGGGTTGCCGTGCCAAAAAGGTTAAAATCTATTGGAATGACATCTTGCTCTATTGCAAGGGTAGAATACCCTATGTTTACCGTCATTTGGGTGTTTGCAATAGCACCCGTTTCTGCTATAATTTCAGCCCCGCGAGCGGTTGCGGCCCCACTTTGTCCCATTGCACGCATTACTGAATTAAGAACTTCTTGGCGGGTAATATTGTCATTAGGGCGAAAAAAGTTATCTTCGCCGTGCATTGTACCAAGTGCAATACCACGCACAGCCGCTTCTGCAGGCCAAATATAGCCAAGGTCGGCAAAGTTTGCGTTGTTTATTAGTGCATTTGCTTGCGGTCGTCCAACAAAAGTTTGCCTTACCTCGTCTGTTAATATGAAAATATCGCCAAATGCTGGCACAGAAGACAAAATCATCATTGCAACAAGTGCAACTATTCCAAATCTTTTTCTCAAAACATCACCCCTTTACTGTTCCCACGCACGAATTTCGATTCTTTCAATAACAACATCTACAACAGGCTGGTGGTTTGGCGGAACAAGAGGCGGGTTGCCGTAAGGGTCTATAACCTCTACCACTGCAATAGAATCCACCACATCCATACCATAAAATACTTGTCCAAAAACAGTATGCCTAAAATCTAAAAAGGGTGCACCTCCATACTGCAAATAATGCCGCAGGAAGTCTTCGGGCATAATATCTCTATATAATACTGGGCTGCCGTCGTGAGGACTTTCACCAGCTGACGCGCCTAAAAGATTTTCCAAAATAAAAGTAAGCTCATCTGTCTGATTTTGATTAAGCTCATAGTTACGCACTATAAAAAATTGGCTGCTGTTAGAGTTTGGCGCACCTGTATTTGCCATAGACAACGCACCGCGGATGTGCTGCAAATTTGACGAAAGCTCGCTACCAAAGCCCTGCCCCCAAATACTTTCCCCGCCACGCCCTGTCCCCAAAGGGTCGCCGCTTTGTATCATAAAGTCATGTATAACACGATGAAAAATCACCCCATCGTAATAACCGTTTTGAGCATGTGTTACGAAGTTGCGCACAGCAAGCGGAGCGTGTTCTGGAAACAAACGGATGTGAATTTCACCGTGGTTTGTGTGTACTACGGCATAATATTCTCCTGCCTGCGGCAGTGCAAGCTGGTTTGCCAAAGCATCTTGGTTTGGCGGGGCAAAACTTGTAAAACCTGCAAGACTATCCGGCTCTGCTCCTAAAAAAAGCTCCAAGCTGTCTGCGGAATCACTGCAAGCCGACATAACAAACACAGCACCTAGCACAACTAAACTTCCAGAAATTTTTCTTAAAAATTTATTCATAAGGTCAATAACTTCCTTTCGACAAAGTTTTTGTAAAATATTACATAATACCTATTAAAAAAGTATTATACTACATTTTTGCCATTCGCTCAAGTTAAAATTCAATAAAAAAGTATTTCGTTTTGGTTACAGTTTTTATACAAAATAACTTTTTGAATTGACGTGCGGATTATATTGACTTATAATGCAAATATGAAATAAATGTGGGCGGATTTCTGCACCAAATTGTAGATAGGAGCGTCAATATAATGGCGAAAACACTTTCGAAATCAAAAACTTTAAATATACGTAAATCTGTAATAGTTGCTGGCTTGGCGGCTGTATTTGCCGTGTCTGCGGTTATTGCACAACCTGTTTTTGCTAACAATGCGGCTGTCTCCGAGCAAACAACAGACTATGCGCAAAATTTGGTTGACGGCATTTCTAGCCAGCTAGTGCCGCAGCGTGTTGGTGCTATGGGTGTTACAATAACAGGAAGGTTGCCTCGCATTGCAATGCAGCAAGGCTTTGAAGAGCAAATTAGAATACTAAATACACGTTTTTTAACTCAGTTTGACGATTTTTTAGATGCGCACAGAACAAGAGCATCTAGGCTGGAATACTCATTTGAAGTATCTGTGTCTGGTGAGGCATTTGATGAAATAGGACAATTTGTTTCTGTTATAATTACCATGCGTGCCGTTGGGGCAAATACAACGGAAGCTGCCGCAACAACAGTAATAAATGCACAAACCTTCGAAGCAGTCTCTTTAAGCGACATACATCCAAATGCTTTGCAACTTATAAGCAATAGACTTGTTGAGAGTGCCCAAGCCCAACCAAGGCTTCACAACAGCAATTTTAACGGTATTAACAGCAATCATCCATTTTATTTAGAAAATGATTCGATAGTAATACCATTTGCATCTGGTGCATTTACCATTGCTCATAGGAATGTGCGGACTGTTACTTTCCCTATGGCGGCGTTTCAGCATGAATTAATTCCGTTAAATCACATAATGACATTACCTCCAGAGCAATATAATGTTGTTTTAGTAAATCTTGCACGTGGTCTTCGTGACTTTGGGTATACAACGACATTACCCAGTCCTGCAACTCAAACTGTGAACATTTTGCAAAATGGAATGTTGATTTCTTCTGTAACCCTTGGAGAAAACTCTTACTTTTACCGTGATGCCGAAGCGGCTAGGTCGCTTGAACTTGCGCCAAGGCTACACCCTGAAATTGCAAACCGCGTAATGGTTCCTATGTCGTTTTTTAGGGACATCATGGGTATGGCAACAACTGTAACACCGCAAGGTGTATTGATTTCTGTTTTTAACCAAGCACTAATACCAACAGACGGACAGAATCAAAATGAAATAGGCTTAACAGACGGACAAACTACTTTAAGCGAATAGACTCTTTTCACAATACTTTTGACCTCCTTAAGCAAAATGGCCTCCTTCGGGGGCTGTTTTTGCATGGCTGGCTATAATTGAGGTGGCAATTTGAAATATTTTATTGAAAGTAGCTGGGATGGGCTTGCGAAAGCGATGTCAGCGGATTTGGATTTGCAAATGCAAAAAAAGGCAATGATAGTAACGGACAACAATGTTGCTCCGCTTTTTTTAAACGAGGTGAGAAAGGCTCTTTGCGGCGTGCCTTGGCAAATATCAAACCATATAATCCCAGCAGGGGAAGGTAGTAAAAACTTTAGGGCTTTAACTGAAGTTTTGCAGGCGATGCATGAAGCTGGCTTGGATAGGGGGTCGGTCGTATTTGCGCTTGGCGGCGGCGTGGTGTCCGACATTGCGGGCTTTGCGGCATCGTGCTATATGAGGGGCATCAATTATATAAATTTGCCGACAACTCTTTTATCGCAGGCAGATTCTGCTATTGGCGGCAAAACAGGCATAGATTTTATGGGGCAAAAAAACCTGATTGGCACTTTTCACGCACCACATCTTGTTTACACAAACATTGCCGCTTTAAATACTTTGCCGCAACAAGATTATATTTCGGGGTTGGCAGAAGTAATAAAATATGGCATAATATATGATAGAGGGTTATTGGAATTTTTATACGATAACACTCAGGCGGTATTGGAGCGCGATGAAGCCACTGTATTGCATATTGTGCGTCGTTCTTGTGCAATTAAAACAGAAGTTGTTATGCAGGATGAAAAAGATAAAGGCCTGCGGCAAATTTTGAATTTTGGACATACAGTGGGTCATGCGGTTGAAAGTCTGTCAGAATTTACTTTGCCCCATGGGTATTGTGTAGCTATAGGCATGGCACAGGAGTTGCAGTATTTAGTA
>WRBU01000034.1 GCA_009784355.1 Defluviitaleaceae bacterium | reverse complement strand
TCCGCAAGACATCTTTACCAGCCCGCAAAACGAACGCACCAAAAAATTCTTAACCAGCATACTATAAAACGGCAAGGAGGGCGGTGTAGCAATGTACAAAATAATACATCTTGCCGGCGGTTGCTTTTGGGGTGTGGAAAAATATATGGGGCTTGTAAAAGGCGTTGTAAGCACCGAAGTCGGCTTTGCTAACGGCAACTTCAACAATCCTACTTACGAAGATGTGTACAAAGGCGACACAGGATTTGCAGAAGCTGTTAAAATCACATACGACAGTACCGTGATTGATTTAAGCAGTCTTTTGGATTATTTTTACAATATTATTGACCCTACAACCCTAAACCGCCAAGCAAATGATGTCGGCAGCCATTACCGCACGGGAGTTTATTATGAAAACGAAGCCGATGCCAAAATTATAAATACATCTTTGACACAGTTGCAATCCAAATATCAAGCCCCTATCGTTGTAGAAAATCTCCCCCTTTCAAACTACTATCCCGCCGACGAATACCACCAAAAATACCTTGACAAAAACCCAAGCGGATATTGCCACATTCCCCAATCCAAATACGATGAAATTTTATAGGATACACCAAAAAACCTGCCTTGCTGGGCAGGTTTTTGTGTTGGAAAAGTCCTATCTAGACCTCCACATTATTTTATAAAAATCGCTACTAATTAAAACTAGATTATCAAAAATACCGGTAGAATCTTGATTGCGGGATAGCTGCATTGCAAAAGTTTCATACAAGCCTGTTTGGGCATCTTCAACTTTAACACGCCCGTCCTGCATTATAGACCATTGTCGCTCACTGTATGGTATGAACGTCCATCTATTTACCCAATGTGCTACATCAGCATACACAGTTGCCATAACTTTTGTTCCGTCTTCGCTAAATCTAATTCCATAGCGGTCATGGGGAGAAGGCGGGTTAAGACTGCCGTCTGCCGATGAAGATATTTGCCAATTCCCCGTTAAAATTTGTTGGTTTGGGATAAAGCCGTCATCAGCACTCCATACTTTTACGGACTCTTCTAATATTACATACAGCATTTCGTCCCTCGCTACATGCCCCCGCAAAAATTCACCGCTTGCCCAAATTTCACCATCTATAAAATTTAAACTTAAACCTCGACGATACGGTGCCAACCTAACGGCTTCGCCATCTATCATTGCAAAAATTTCATCATTTTCAGTAAAAATTTCATCAGCATCATCCATTACAAAAAAGGGTATTTGTGAGTATTCCATCCTCGTGCCGTCGCTAGCCCATCCAAAAGCCCAAAGACTGCCGTCATCCAGTAAGATAAAAGACAAATGCGCATCACCAATAGCATCAATAGGCAGCGCTGTTTGAGCAGCAAAATTTCTACCGCCTAATTGGGGGAAAACTGCAACTTCGTCTTGGCTTGTTCTGCCGCAAGATGAAAATAAGAACAAAGTAAATATTGCGCCGATAAAAACACGTAAATACCTCATTGTTCAACCCCCTCTTGTTGCATTAGTTTATAATATTTCGGTAATAAATCATGCATTTGTGTCATAACAATCGAACACTCAGGTTTAAAATAATCGTCTTTTGCTCGCAATCGATTAGCACAACCTCCACCGCAAATAAGTGAGTATATGCATTCCCTGCATTCGGGAATTGTGTCTATATTCCTATTGTAAACAGAATTTTCTTTTATATCAACAGTCGGTTGATATTGTCCTGTCGCAAGCTCATCTTTGCCCACCGTTGTTGCACAAGAGAAAATTTTGCCGTATGGGTCTACAAAAAGTTGGTTTTGATGAGCATAACAAAACGAATATAAAGGTATCATTGGTACCTTTTGTGCAATAGCCTTTATAACTGGATTGTTGGAAATAGGTATGTTTTCTAAAACTTTATTTCCTCTATGTACATGCTCAATATCTTCTTTATGAATGTCGCTCATCATTTTATTTTTTTCTTCATCAGAAATTTGGAACAAAGGCGAAATTTGAACTTGTAAGAATTCTTTATGTTTGCTAAATCTCTCAAAAAGCTGCTCTTGAAGCTCAAATCCACCATTTATATTGCTGTCGTCAACATTCATTCTAATCAAAATAGGTATCTTATTTTCCAAGCATTTTTCTATCCCTTTAATTATTTTTTGATATGTGGGTTGACCATTAACTAGGTGTCTTCTCTTGTCATGCGTAGCTTCATCACCATCTAGCGTAACCATAATTTGAAAAACTTGGACTTTTGCAAGTAGGTCTGCGTACTCTTCTAGATAATATCCATTTGAGATGATGTCGTAAATTTTATCTGGCATTTTTTCAAAAAGGTATTCAATAGATTTTCGAGTTTTCGGCAAAAAAGGTTCTCCGCCAAATAGCCCTATGTACTCGGGGTTATCATTTGATAGCTTTAAGGCAGCATCTATTTGCTCGGGCTGGATTACTGCATTTTTTAACCGTGCCTTTCCTTCGAAGCAATAAGCACAACTAAAATTGCAATCATAGGTCATAATAAAAGTTATTTTTCTGCAATGTTTTCTATCTTCTTCGTTCGACTTACGCAAAACATCCAAAATCTCATTTTTTCTATTAATTTCTTCCTGCTCGTCTTTCGCTAAAAAGCCTTCTGTCATCAAATAATTAAAAAGTTCAGTCTCTAAATCATTTTGGGGTAAAATTTCTCCACATTGTTGCCATTTCAAAAGCATCGTATAAGTTTCTTGGTTTATTTCTGCAATATTGCCATTTAACGAATTGACCAACAACTTATTTTCATCTTCCAAATCAACAAAAATTATATGATTTATAAGTTTCATAATCTTCACCCTTTAAATTCAAATAAATCTCACGAAAGCAAATAGTGAGCTTTGCTTATAAGGCAAAAACCTACATAAAAGCTCACTAACTGCTTTATTGAACTTACGTCATTTAAATCATTCATTCTAATTTACATATGCTGGTCGCCATTACAGCATCGCACAAAAGTTTTTCCGCCAAGCGGTGTGATAATGTTAATATCCTGCAAATTTTGTGCAGACCAATTTGTTTTAACAACAGATTTAATAGCCATAGTCAAGTCCTCCTTTCACTCTTATTAATTTTTGCTCATTTTCGTACAAGCAAGAAGTCTGCAGAGCTACTCACTTCGTTTATGTATTTCACATATATGCGCTTCGATTATACCACAACCCCCCCTCCAGTCAAGGGTAATATTAAAATTTTTGCAAAATTTTAATATTATTGGCGGCGAAGCCCGATGTGTAACCTATAATTATGCCTGTAATAACGCCAAAGATGATTAAATGCGGTACCCAAGTAAGCAGCCCTATGTTGCCAACCAACAAAGCTGCAACGCTAATTTGCCCCATATTGTGGGCAACGCCGCCAAAAACGCTAACCCCAACTACACCAAACATATTGCTGCGCTTGGTAACAATCATTACGGCAAAACTGAGCAAGCCGCCAACAAGGCTGTATATCATGTTTAAGCCCATACCAAAAAGCATTGCCACCACAAAAATACGTAGCATCGCAATGCCAAAAGCCGCACGAGTGTTAAAAATATACATCACCAAAATAACGATGGCATTAGCAAGCCCCAACTTTATGCCCGGCACGGGAATGGGGATGGGGAACATTCGCTCTATTACTGCCATTATAATGGCAAGGCTGGCAAAAACCCCGTAAAATGCAATACGCTTTTGAAGTGTCATTTTGTTTTTTTGGCGCGGCGGCGGATTTATTTTTGAAAATAGGGGAACTTTTTCTAATGATGTGTATTTTTTCCAAACCAATTTTTGCCCGTCTTCTTCGGCAATAGCCGTCATTTTGTAGCCCCATCGCATTTTTTCCATTTTGCCCATCAAAAAAACCTGCTGGTTTTCACCATCATACAAGGTCAGTTGCTCATTTTCAAGAACATAATTTCCCCTTCGGACTTCTTCTCCCATTAGATAGTTGCTCTCAAAAGTTCCATCATCATTAAGGGTAATATAAAAATCGTCTTCAAAAAGGCTAAAGTTCCATTTTCCTGTCAATTTTTTATGCTCTGCATTCATCCTATTTTATCCTCCCATAGATGTTACACTTGAAAACAAGTATAACATCTGATTTGCTACGCAAATCTGACACCTCCCTCCTTCGGCTTCGCCTACGTCGGTGCCGGGCGTTCAATTAACTTGTAAACACTATATCACATTCCAAGCATAACATCTGGTGTTGGGCGTTGGTCTGGCATTTGATACGGTTCTCTGCTTTCAATACGAACAGAAACCCTATGCGGCAGACATGAAATATCCCTAAACGCTCTGCTTATGGGTGCTGTACGCACGCACACAAGGTCTGGACAGTCGGCGCAAATCATTTCCACAACCCCATCTTGAATGAATATTGTATTTGTGCCGTTTTGTGAATGTATTGTGAAGCTCTGCCCATTATGAGTCTCCGCATCAAGCACATAAGTTTCCACGCCGTCTATTGTAATAATTACGTGCACATTGCCGCCTTGCAAAGCCCGCACCCCCGCCGTAACAAAAATAATAAGAAGCGACACGGCTAATACTATAAAAGCAGCTATCACAACAACATCGGTTTTACGCAAAATTTTCGTCATAATCGTCATCCTTTTGTAGGTTTTTATAAATTATAGCACGAAAAAGGAGTTTTGTCATGAAAAACTTTTTGATAGGTTTCTATAAAGATGTGGTGAAGTTCGAAATATTTACTCTCGCCACTCAACTAACATATCGCTTGGTTTTTGCAGTTTTCCCATTCTTAATATTTCTTATATCACTCGTAGGTTTTTTTAATATTGATACAACCCATCTTTTGCAAGAGGTGTACGCCCTTTTTCCTTCCGAAGTTGCCAAAGGAATAAGCGATATTATTGGAGAAGTCGTGGATTTTCGCAGCCCCACTATAATGTCACTTGCTCTTTTATTGTCGCTTTTTACTGTAGTAAACGGTTTTAAGGCAATAATGCGTGGTGTAAACCGTTGTTATTCCCAAGACGACAACCGCCATTTTGTAAAACAGTGGTTAATTTGTGCTTTGTTAGTTGTAATCCTTGCTTTTGCTATCATTTTGTCTTTACTTGCTATTATCTTCGGCGACGCAATCAAAAACCTTTTGCTCAACTATTTAGACCCGAGCACCTTTTTCGATGTAATATTTGGAATTGGCGGTTTTGCCATCACCCTTGCCGTTATGCTTGTTGCTATTATGCTAATTTACCATTTCGCAAGCTCTGTTCGCCATCGTTTTATTACGCTTTTGCCGGGTGCGGCTTTAACCATTGTGGTTTGGGCATTATCCGCATGGGGTTTTAATATCTATGTTAATAATTTTGCCAACTTTTCCGTTATCTACGGCTCTATTGCCTCAGTTTTTTTGCTTATGCTGTGGCTTAATATTATTTCTGTCACAATTTTGCTCGGTTCGTTATTAAATGCAAAATTACGATTATATCCTTTTCAAAGCACCAAGACAATTCGCTGACAATAAACAACCACCTTGCAAAAAATGCAAGGTGGTTGTTTATTAATCCTATTTACGATTTATCATAAGTTTTGCAAGCTCTGCAGCAGATTTGGTCATTACTTGTGTTTTTGCTGCTGCTTGGTTTTGTTCTTTTATTTGGACAAAAATTTCTTGGCGGTTTACGGGTATGTGACGGGGCGCATCTATCCCAATTTTAACAGACTCGCCGGAAACAGAGAGGATGGTTACGGTTATTTCATCACCAATAATAATGGACTCGCCTTTTTTTCGGGTTAATGCTAGCATGAGCCACCCCCTGGACAACAGCAGCCACCGTTTTTATTTTCAGTTTGAGCAAAAAGTTTTGCACGTATCGGAAAGTCGTCGTTACACAAAAACTGCCATCCGATTTTTTGGTCAATATTGATAATTATGGGAGCTTTAAGGTTTACCGTGGACTCTGCAAGGTCTTCGTATATTGTAGCAATATTACAAACCATCGTGTTGTCTGGGTCAAAGCTGGTTGGCTGCTCTTTTGCCAATTCTACCAAAACAAGCGGTCGGTATTCCGGCGCAAACAACGTCATATCAACTAGAACAAAGCAAAGCTCGCCATCATCAAGGCTTTGCAAAAAGCATATGGGACTTTTTTCGCCTTGTTCGCCTTCTTGCTCCATAACAACAAAGCGTCTGGCATTTTCAAAGCCGGGCAATCCGTCATTAAAATTAATTACATCTTCTTGGTTTATCTCTATTTCACCAAAATTTTGGGTTGTTATTTTCATTTGTTGTCCTCCTTAACTGACGGCAACCTCTAACCTCTACTAATTACTCTTAAATAAAGTTTGCCAAAGATAATTGAGAAATTCTTGCACCTGCTTGCAGTGCAGCTTGGAAGACCGCTTCTGTGGCATTAAGGCGCATCATAACTTCCAAATAATCTACATTCTCATTTTGGTCACGCAACGCACGGAAAGTGTCGCGATTTTCCATAAGGCGGTCAGAAATCATGTCCATTCGCTCCATACGTGCGCCAAGGGCAGTAAATTCTGTCGTGGTTTGTTGCATATGACCATCCATGCGTCCCATAAGATTTGTAAACTTTGAGTACAGCATTTCACTAAAAAACGCATTTTCGTGGGCAATTTCTTCAGCCGTCATATTTGGGTCGTCTGTAATATGAACTCCGTTCACCCAGTCTATAAATGCCTTCATGTCTGCAAAAAGCTGCCATGGATAGGCGTTTCTTGCTTCGGTATTTATAGTCAAATGAACGTTTGTGCCAAGCTCAAATTGAATTTCTTGGTTGTCTTGGCTAAATGTTGTTGGTGGTGTGGTGGTGTGGTCAATGGTGTGGAAGAAAATACGCGGGTTAAGCTCACCACGGAATGTGCCGTCTATGCCATAAGATATATTGACACCACCGCCAGCAAAATGATGAGCATCAGCAGAATTTATAACAATTTCTCCAGTATCCGCTATAAAGCGCACTGTGCCTGCGGGTACATCATATGGATTTGTAGCATCTGTGGTGTACGCCCTTTCTACTGTTGGCGTAAATCCAGCTGGAAAAGCAAAGTTTGGTGTAGACATACCTCTTTGCCCATCTACATGATTAAAAGGCAGACGCATAACATGTATGTTGGTTTCTGTTACATTTAAGCCAGTCTCCCAGTTTGCATCGTTTCTATCTGGTCTGTTCAGCCAGTTTGGGCTTGCAATAACATGTAGTTCACCTGACGGGTCGCGCCAATATAACGAGCCGATTTCTTGAAAATCTCTCATATGAATATTTTTATGGATTTCGTAATTAACTGTGTTTGGCGGTACGGTTGTTGTTAGGTTGTTGTTTGTTAAAATTGGTGGTTGGTCCGTGCGAAAACCCGAGAAAATGTAACGACCAGCAAAAGTCCCGTTCATTTCTGTATGCATTTGGTCAAACATTAGCTCTATAACACGGGTTATGGTTTGGCGGTTTTGGAAGGTATATGTAGAGCTGGCACCTTGTACCAAAAGCTCGCTTCTTGTGCGGGTTAAAATATCCGACTGGTTGTTAAGATGCTCTTCAGAAACCTCCATCCAGCTTATTGCTTGGTTTGTATTGCGCATGAACTGCTCCACTTCCGAAACATTTGTACGGAAGCGAAGCGCACGGCTGGCAACAATAGGATTGTCTGAAGGGTTTTGGATAATTTTTCCGCTGGATAATTGCATCCAAAGCCTGTCCAAAGCCACCGCATTACGGTTTGTGTTTATTAAAAGTCTGTTTGATGTCATTGAGTTGGTTATTCTCATATTTAAATTCCCCCGTTTCAATGTTTTGCCCGATGGCGGCTAAATCCCGCCCCTATCTCCTATGTCTGTTTGTGTGATTACCAGTTGCCCATGCGGTTTATTAGGGTGTCATAAATACCATCTATCACACTAAACAATCTTGCTGCTGATTGAAAAACAAGCTGGTGTTGTATCATAAACGCCACCTCTTCGTCCAGTGATACACTAGAAATAGCACGTCGTTGGTTATCTATAACCATCATAAGCTCGCTATAGCTCATTGCAAAATTTTCTGCCTGCCTGCCCACTATTCCTAAATCGCCTGTCATAGCAGATATAAAGTCGCCTACACGACCTTCTCTAAACATTCCTCGGTCTGTGCTAATATTAACCCAAGAATGTGCAAGGGCTGCATTAGACTCGGCAGTAGGGTCATTACCCACAGCCAAGCGGCTCGGATATCTCAAAACATCGGGATTTATTCTAAAATTAGCGGCAGTTATATTAAAGTAGTTAAAAGTTCCTGTTACACCATCCCAATCCACAAAGTTACTGCTTGCAGTAGAGTGCGAAAGAAGCATACCGCCACGGTTTCCATCAAGGTCGTATCCATTAAAATGACCTATAACACCCGGAATAACATTGCCGTCAAGATAACGCCCCTCATTAAAAGCTGCGGCAAGGGTACGTGTAAGCTCGTTTAACCTAGACATGAAGTAGGGTATACCCATATAATTTGTTGTGCGCCCAACCGTTATATCACGGACACCTGATGCATGTGTAAAATCTGCGGCTACAGGATTATCGCCCTCATATAGTGTGAAATAGGCATGGGTGGGCATTCCGTTTGCATCAAATTGTAATTGAAAATCTGTGTATCGTAAATGGCGTGTAGTTCCTGCAAAATTTGTAACAGCTATTACACCCGTAGAGCCAAGGTCTACACGAGAGTTTGCATTGAAATCCATACGTACCACGGGCGGGCTGCCAGCCGTAAATGCAGGTGCGTTTGCCCCTGCTTGCTGGAAGTTGGCAAAATTACC
>WRBU01000033.1 GCA_009784355.1 Defluviitaleaceae bacterium | reverse complement strand
TAAATAACATCTGCGCCCACAAGGCAACTTTCATCCGAACTCACCTCGATTGTACCGCCCGTTTGTACCGCAACAGCACGTGCCGCCGCCAAAACCTCGGCATCCACTTCCATGCTTGCTGGTCCATACGCCACATAATGCATACCCATTTTTGCACATCCATACATCCAAGCATAGCTCATATTATTACGAATATCGCCGCAAAACACCACTTTTACTTTGTTAAGAGGTTTTGCGCAATGCTCTTCAATGGTCATTAGGTCTGCCAAAATTTGGGTGGGGTGGTCTACATCTGTAAGCCCATTGTAAACAGGCACACCACTGTATTTTGCCAAGTCTTCTACCACGCTTTGTTTGTATCCACGGTATTCAATGCCGTCGTAATATCGCCCAAGCACCTTTGCAGTATCTTCCAAGCTCTCTTTTTTGCCCATTTGGGAGCTGCCGCTATCAAGAAAAGTAATATTGCCCCCTTCATCATAAACAGCCACTTCAAAGGCACAACGGGTACGGGTCGATGTTTTTTCAAACAAAAGCACCACATTTTTACGTAGCAGACTATCACCAATAACGCCTGCACGCTTTTTTGCTTTTAAATCGTGGGATAAGTCAAGCAAATACCGTATTTCTGTTGGTGTAAAATCCATTAGGGTTAGGAAGCTGCGCCCTCTTAAATTAACTGCCATTTTTGTATCCTCCTGTTGTTTTATTAAGAACCAGCGGTCAATAGTGGGTCGTGCGGATTTGCGTGCTGGTTTTTTGCCAATTTAGGAGGCGGGTTCCGCTCGACCCCGAAGGGTCATGCGTGGTTCTGCCGACGACAAGTGGCGAAAGACCAGTGCGTAAAGCCGTGCGGCAGCTTATTGACCGCTGGTTCTAAATTGGCTAATTCCAAACCCACCATTCGTTGGGCTCATAAACGCTTAAAAAATAGTGCGGGTAACAACCGCCACGCATACTTTCAAGCAAAAGCATACGGTGTTCATTACCGCTTTGGTCTGTAAAAATTACACCTGCGTGTGCTTGCATATAGTGAGCAAATCCAACATTTAATACTATAGCTTCATTAACCAGCAGTTCGTCAAGCGAAAAAATGATATTTTGCAAGGAGTAGTATATCCTCGAGTCCCCTTCCAGCCAGTCGTGAGCAAGCGACATAAATGTGATATTACTCAAAGGTTCATCCGCCCAAAAAATCAACCCATTCCCTTCCCAGTCAGTTTCCCATTGAATATATGTTGCTTCATGTCTACGTGTAAAGCCATCCAAAAATCCTTCCCCAATCTCATGGGACTCACGAATGTTAAGCGGTGGCGTTTGGTTGCGAAACTCCTGCCCTTCGTAATGATACTCACCGCAAGCATCGCACCATTCGTAGCCTTCTCTCAGCACAAGGTTATTTTCGTCCTGCGGGTTTTGGGTTTGTTGTGTGTCTAATTCAGTTTCTGGCGGCTCTAAAATTGGCTCGTACGCTTCCTGCCCGCCACAAGCGGCAAGCAAGACGATTGCCAAAGCTAAAACTGCGGCTTTAATTTTTTTCATACTAATATCCCTCCTAATCCCGTATTAAAGGCATCGACATGCACCTTGGCCCCCCACGCCCACGGGAAAGCTCTGCAGAAGGCACTTCAAGCACTGTTATGCCCTTTTGGCGCAAAATTTCATTAGTAATTTCATTTCGATTATAACATACCACGACACCAGGCGCAACTGCAAGGGTGTTTGCTGCGTCGTTCCATTGCTCACGTGCCGCAGCAAGAGAGTCGTTTCCGCCGCAAGGTATAAGCTCCACATTGTCAAGCTCCAAATATTTAGCCAAAAACTTGTCCAAAGGCAAGTCGCTGTTTTCTACCACAAACCCGCCGCCTGTCTGTTTTTTAATGGCGTGGTGCGGGCGAATATTAAGCATTGTTTGGGCGTAGAGTACAAATTTATCATAATCCACTTGTGTAAAAATTGTGTCAAGGTGCATACAAAAGCGTTCTTTTGGAATTTCAAACAACAAAATGGTGTCTATTGTCGCCTCTTCATCCGCAAAAATACTTTGCGCTAAAAATTCAATAGCCCCGGGGTAAGTTCGCTGAGAAACACCAATGGCAAGCACTTTATCGCTTAAATTTAAAATGTCACCGCCCTCAAGAGGAAATGCCCAGTGCTTTTTATAGTAAAACTTGGTCTTAAAAGCATAGTCGGGATGATGCCTAAAAATATATTTTGTGAAGATGGTTTCACGGTTGCGGGCGGCGTACCGCATATGGCTTATTGCTACGCCGTTTCCAATAGTTGCCATGGGGTCTCTCGCAAAATATAAATTTGGCATGGGATGGGTTATGAATTGTAGTTCAGACGGCTTTAATGCCCCCAATTTTTTACTTGCGCCAAAAATATCTGCCCCAACTTCTGCCAATGTAAGCCCGCACATTGCCTTTTTGATGATGCTTTCCTCGTCGAAGCTCAAAAAATATTCCACCAAAGCATCCTTATATTTACCTACAAAAACACCGCTGTCTGCCACAAGCTCGTCCACAAACAGCCGCTTTGCGTCATGTGATGATTTTATTGCCGCCGCCGCCAAATCTGCCGTGTACACAACCTCTACACCTTCTTTGCGCAATGTGTCCGCAAAGGCATCATGCTCCGCCTGCGCCACTGTCAAATGGGGTATTTCGTCAAATAACAAATCTTCCATAGTTTCGGGGATAATCCTAGATAACTCATCCCCAGGCCTATGCAACAAAACCTTACGCAACTTACCAATTTCGCTTTTTACTGCCAGTCTACCACTCAAAACCTATCTCCTCCTCATATGTAAGTTCATGTGCTTTAATCCAGCAAATTTCCGTACCTATCTGTCGGGGTTATTGTTGTTATTGCATCCCCTGTTATAACATCGGTTTCAATGCTTTGAAAATACCACGGGCCGTCTTCGCCATGCCACACAAATTCCTCTGTTTGCATCATAACTTGCACAAGCTCACCATACCGCCATTCATAAAAACCAAAATATCCCCCTCGCGACATGCGAGCCCATGTTTCTATCTGTTGCGTTTCAGAATTTGCCGAAAGCCCAGCTTGCCCTACCGCCATAAGTTGCTCATTTAACACAAACTGCGCTCGCTCTGCATCCCAAAGCCAAAAATACTCATCTGCAAGCAATCCGCCCACGCCATGCTGGTATCTTTTCAACCTCATATCTAAATAACCATTGAAATTTAAATCTTCAAATGTTATATCCGACGCTTCAATCGCCTGCCAATCGGTTTGGGTTAAGCCAAAAATCTCTTGGATAATATTTCCGTCTTCATCTTCAATAATAATGCTTACTTCTCTTGGACTTGGAATGTCAATCCAGTAACCCTCTAACACAAGTTCACCAATAATACGATGAAAAGTGAATTCGGGCATGTCTTCGTGTATCTGCATGTTTATGGTTGATATAAAAATATCAATTTCCTCTGCAAATTCTTCGGACTTTTCCTTATAAGTGCTGTATTCATTTGTATAAGAATTTACTTCTTCGTCGTATTGCCAATGCTCGTCAACTCCATTTGTACAAGCCGACATAAGCAATATACCGCAAAATAACATCAAAACTTTAATTACACTTTTTCTCACGTCATTCCTCCTCGCTCGTAACCGCCTTGCCTTTCCACTTGCCCCGCAAAAGACGAGGATAAAAAAACGCAGAACGTGCCACCCAGTCCATATACATTGCCATCCAAACACCTATAATACCCATACCAAAGACGATGCCAAGTATATAGCTAAACAACAGCCGCACAAGTATCATTGTGCTAATAGAAACCACCATGGGATAGACCACATCCCCTGTAGCTCGCAAGCAAGCTGGTAACGCAAAGGACGACGGCCACAAAAAGGGCGCAAGCACAATATAAGATACAAATACTACAGGCAAAAGCTCCATGGTTTCGGGCGACGGGTTAAACAACGCAAAAATTGGGTTGCGAAAAACGATAAGAATTGCACCTAAAACGGCAAAAAACGCACCGCCTACAACCAAAGAAAATAGCGATGTTCGCACAACGTCATCTGTTTGCCCACGTCCAATGCGCTGCCCAATGAGTATCATTGCCCCTGTGGAAAATGCCATCCCCGGAACATTCACAAAATTCATAATAGAAAAACCGATTGTATTAGTAGCAATAGCCGCCGTTGACATTGACACAATTATAACCGCAGTGAGAAGCCTGCCCGCTTGAAAAAGCCCGCTTTCAAAGCTGGTAGGCGCGCCAAAGCGCAAAATAGCCTTTTGCCGTTTAAAGTCAGGCTTAAAATATTTCCATTTATTAAGGCGTATTCCCCTAGCCTTTTTAGCAATATACCACGAGGCAGCAACAAGTCCAAATGTTTTTGCCACAACCAAAGCCCAAGCCGCACCATGTATGCCAAAACTCGGTATGCTAATAAACCAAAAATCAAATCCCTGTATAAGGACAAAGCCCAGCACCAAATTTATAGCATTCATTATGACTGAAATTAGCATGGGTGCAAATGTATCCCCAGAGCCCCGTATAAGCCCAAACATAGTCAAAGTTACCGCCACAACTGGGTAAGAAAAATTAATTATAGTCAAAAATATGCGGGCAGCCTCCATGACCTCTGGCTCTGCCTGCGAAAATAATGCCCCTAAAATCTGATTGCGGAATATTGCAATAATTGCAAACATCACAAGAGAAAGCACAACAGACAAAAGCACCGCCTGCCCGCCTGCCCTTTTTGCGCTACGCCTATCATCCCGTCCAATATATTGCGCCACAACAATAGTTCCACCCGTGGTAAGTGCCGCAAACAACGCCAATATTAAATGTGTAATGCTATCCACCATGCCCAAAGCTGACGTCGCCGCCTCGCTGACATAGGAAATAAGCATAGTCGAAACCATGCCCATAACCGACACCGACACATGCTCAATAGCCATGGGAAGCGATATTCGCATCAATTCCCGTGTTCTTGTTAAAACTTCCGCCCTGCCCATAAAATTTACGACCTCTATTTAATGCTAACTTGCAATCTATTTTATCACAGCAAACGAATAATTTCAAGTACCGCACATAAAATTAACAAGCACCTTTTTCGGAGGCAACCTATGATACGCATTTACGAACTGCGCCAAAAAGAAATAATTAATATAAAAGACGGCACCCGCTTCGGCTTCGTCGCCGACCTAGAAATAGACCAAAAAAACGGCAAAATCTCAAAACTAATAGTCCCAGGCCCCGCCCGGGTTTTTGGCGTTTTTGGCAGAGATACGGAATACTCAATTCCTTGGGACGATATAAAACAAATTGGTGATGATATTATTTTGGTTGATGTTGACCCAAAAGATTGTACGGAGGAGCTTTAAGCCAAAAAACAGCTTGAAAGTTATCCGCAAGCTGTTTTCGCTAAAAGTATCAATCTAACTCTATTTTGTCAAACTCAATTTCAATGGCTTCCCTACTTAAATTCTTATTTTTATCCTCCAATATGATAGTAATGGCATTAATGAAGCCCTTATAATCAGGATTTAGCTCGCACAACTTGTTGATCGTTTCCCAATCCAGCTGTGATTTATATGTAGCGTTAAAGACTATCTCGGATTCTTGCGGGTCATCTACATCAATTCTAATAATGCCTATGCCGTATAATGCTGACAGTCTTTTTAGTTCTTCTTTAAAATCACGGCTATCATCAACTATTTCAGCTACCAAATACGATTCATTTGCCCAATATGAGTTTGAAACGGCCTGAAAAAAATGCTGCCTTAAATTGGTGAAGTCCAAGTTTAGCTTAATTTCAAAAGAAAATATCTTTAAGGACGTATCGCCCACTAGACCATTTAGCACCAATACCTTGTCTTCCCAGTCATATCTGGGCGTGTAAACACCCACCATGTCGGGATGCAGCCACTCATTCTCTCCTTTCGAACCTTTTTTAGACTTTCCATGGCTAATGGTTTTTGTGTATGCGGAAAACTGAGAAAAGGCAAAAGAAGCCAATGGACCATGAAGCTCTTTCTCTTTTCTAGTGGTCTTGTTTTTGTCGATGATTGCGGTGATTGCGTTATTGCTTTGCGAGTCGTTGTAGCTTAATGCGTTCAACCCAAATTTGATAGGGCGACCCGCTATTTTCTTAAAATCACTCTTATCGCCTTTGCTTTGCAAGTCAGTGTAAATATGCGCGCCAATAGTGTACCACGGGGTCTTTCCCTGAAATTTAGTCGTATCAATTTTGGTTTTTTTAGAATAATCCCATATTTCCATGGCCGTCATTGGTACTTTAGTTTCATTTAATATAGCAATCGCTAACTTTTTGTATGTCATATTGCTAATAGGTATCACTCCTTTTGTTCTGAAAATGGAGGCGAGGGGAGTCGAACCCCTGTCCGAAGACCTGCTCGCAAAGACTTCTTCCATCATAGTCGGTTTTTAAATTTTCCTAGGTGTACAAAGCCGACAAAACTTGCCTAGGTAGCCTTTAGGGTTTTCTTGCACGACCAAGGCGATTCGTACAAGAGTTTCCCATCATATCGATGCCAGATTCCTAGCGGATGGGAGGCTAGGGCTGACAACGGCTTTAATTAAGCCGCAAAAGCTAATTTGTTATTGTCGTTTGTTTTTAGGTTTGCCTTGATAACGGGGTTGGCACCCCGGATGGCTATCTCTACGTTTAAAATCCCCGTCGAAACCAGTACGCCCCCGCAAACACGCTTTTACGTACAGTTACGGATTGCTAATTGAAGATGACGAATTTTATCTATTATACCACAAATCCCCCATTTTGTCAAGTGGGGGATTTTGGCGTATTTTGTTACGGTAGTTGCAATATATTTCCTGTGATATGTGAGTAGGCGGCAACAAGCCCATCGTTGGTATTTACATCAAGATTAACATGAGGCACGATCACAAATTCTTCCAGCGAAAGCCCTCTTTCATCTGTAAAATAAAGGGGATTGTGACGCAAAAGCAGACCGCTGTTTGGTAGGCTGGTGAACGAAACAGGCCAGCCCATGCTCTCGGGGTTTTCGGCATAAAGAATTGTAAATCCAGCCATTTGCGCTAATTGCAAATATATTTGGTTTGGACCGGAGAAGTTACAGCTATCGGTTAAAAGCCAAATTTTTCCGTTAAAAGCTGGTTCATTTAACGAAGGGGTTGCAAGCATAGGAATTTCAAAGCCGTGAGTTAAATGTTCAAAATCCCTCCAATCAACCCAAGGTAGTTCTGCAGCAAGAGACGATGCCGACACCAAGTCGCCAAGTCCATGATAGTTTCTAAATACCGAACTCACACCCATTGCAAAGTCACCAGTAGTATGAAAGGCAAAAAAGTTTGTTTCTAAAATATATCTTAAATTAGGTTCAAGCAACATGGGCAAAAAATACTCGCCGAAGCCTTCACTGTGTCCACGAATGTCAATTATAAGGTGGTCTGCATCAAGGTTTCTAAAAAAACTATTTAGCAAAAGCCGCTCTGTTGAAACATTGTAATGCCAAAACGGCATGTTTGTTAATGGTGCATAGCCTTTTTGCAAAAAAGAGTCTATTTCTATATGCGCTACATTTTGCGACAACATTTGTGTGAAAAAATTTGATTCATTTGTTGGGATATAGATGTTGGGGTTGGCGAAGCGAGAGTCTACATAGCCCATATAATACGGCTCTGTAAGCCAAGGAGTTACGCTGCCTACCGAAGCTGCCAGCCGCATTTGACCTAAACCATTTAGTCTGCTTGAAAAATTATCATTGATAAAGTTCAATAGAAAATTGGGAGAAATGTCGTACCGAACATGGTCTGCAAGATATGAAAACGCCTCTATCGCAAGCTCTGTAATATCTGTACCTTGCCGTAAAGAAAGCTCAAAAAATGGGAAGTTTTCTTCTAGAAGCCACATCATATACGCAAAATCGTGATTTCTAGAAGCCTCACGCCAATATGCCATCAGATTTCCTTCTATTTCCCGTATCTCTTGAAGCTCTTCATGCGTCAAGCGCATAGAGGCTGGTGTTGTCATTGGGTCGTATACCCCTATAATGCCTGTGTATATTGGCATTATAATTATAAATGCCAGCAATAACATCGCTAATGTCCAATATAGCCTTTTAAACAGCTTTTTTCTACCTTCCATAAAAAGTGAAATGCTAGTTTTTATTTTAAGCCAAAATAACTTCATAAAATCTCCTCCATTAAGGAAAAGCGGGCGAAGCAAAATTTCCGCTTCGCCCACATTGTTATTTAAATCTTTGCAATCTACATTATTAGCTAGCCCAAACAAACATTATAAGCCACCAAATAAGCAGCATTGCGCCTGCAAAGAGCAAGATGAAAGGGACAAAGACTTTTAATGCTGCCAAAATTATCGCCGTCATATCACCTTTTTCCAATTCAAGCGGCTCTTCTTTTTTTGCTCTTTCTAAAATTTCGTTAGCTTCTTGTCTTGTCATGCGTTTTTTTTGGTCTTTTCGCAAAAACATCTTTTCACCCCTTTTTTTCGACACTAAATTTAGTCGTTGTTATATTTGTGACAAGCTACAAAGTGACCAGGTACGTGCTCTCTCCATTCCGGCACAACTTGCAAGCAAATGTCCATACAATCACGGCAACGAGTGTTGAATTTACAGCCTTTCGGCGGGTTTACAGGACTTGGTATATCGCCTTCCAATATTATCATTTCTTTATCTTTTACAAGGTCTGTTGTGGGTATAGCAGAAAGCAAAGCCTCTGTATACGGATGAAGCGGGTTTTGGAAGAGTTCTTGTGAGCTGCACAGCTCTACAATTACACCCAAATACATAACCGCAACACGGTCTGATATATATTTTACAACAGACAAGTCATGCGAGATAAACATGTAGGTTAAATTATCCTTTTCACGC
>WRBU01000032.1 GCA_009784355.1 Defluviitaleaceae bacterium | reverse complement strand
GTCATTACGCCCTTGCTTTTCTTCTTTGCGTTTGGTGGGTGTTTTTGCGGCGGTGTTGTCTTTATTAGTAAACATTGTTTTAGAAACAGCAACACGGCGTTGAGGTTGGTTAATAAGGCGCACGTTAAACATGCCCCTTATGGTGTCAGTTTGGATATTGCGCCCAAGCTCATCAAACATATCGTAGCTCAAAAAGCGGTATTCTGTAAGAGGGTCTCTTTGTCCAAAAGACTGCAAACCAACACCTTGACGCATTTGGTCCATGTCGTCAATGTGGTTCATCCATTTTTGGTCAACTATTTGCAGCATAATACGGCGTTCAATTTCACGCATGTCTATATGCTCGTCAAGTCTATTTGCGTTATGCTCTGCCTCACGCTTTTGGTACAACGCTGTGGCATCTTCCAAAATTAGGGCTTTTAATGCGTCTTTGTCTTCACCCTGTGCTACGGTGTATGTCTTATCAAGACGCAATAGCTCCTGCAAGTATTTATTAAGTGCCGGTATGTCGAGCGCATTAGTTTCTGCGTCGTTGTAGTCGTCCACAGAGCGGTTTACAACCTCTTTAAGCATATTCATAATGTGGTCATTAAGGCTTTCGCCGCTTAAAATTCTGCGGCGTTCACCATAAATAATCTCACGCTGTTCATTCATAATGCGGTCGTAGTCCAAAAGATTTTTACGAGTGTTAAAGTGGTTGCCTTCCACCTTCTTTTGGGCGTTTTCAATAACTTTGGACAATGCTTTGCTGTCAATGGCCTCGTCTTCTGGCATACGAAGTGCCGACATAATCGTCTTCATTCGTTCTCCGCCAAAAAGACGCATAAGGTCATCTTCTGCGCTAATATAAAATCTGCTTTCGCCCGGGTCGCCTTGACGGCCGGAGCGTCCTCGCAACTGGTTATCAATACGGCGGGATTCATGGCGTTCTGTGCCAATAATTTTTAAACCGCCAAGCTCTACAACACCTTCGCCCAGCTTAATATCCGTACCACGTCCAGCCATGTTTGTGGCAATGGTTACAGCACCTTTTTGCCCAGCATCTGCAACAATATCCGCTTCTTTGTCGTGATATTTTGCGTTAAGAACATTATGTTTTACGCCCGCACGTTTTAAAAGCGAGCTTACAAATTCAGATTTTTCAATGCTTACAGTACCAACAAGCACGGGTTGCCCTTTTTTGTGACATTCTTGAATATCTTTTATAATGGCGGCGTATTTTCCTGCAACGCCTTTGTACACAAGGTCGGCGTGGTCTTTACGGGCAACAGGGAGGTTTGTGGGAATAGCCACTACATCCATGTGGTAAATATCCCTAAATTCGCCTTCCTCGGTTAGAGCCGTTCCCGTCATTCCGCACTTTTTGGCATATTTGTTAAAGTAATTTTGGAAGGTGATGGTAGCAAGGGTTTTACTTTCATTTTGCACCTTTACTCCCTCTTTGGCCTCAATGGCTTGATGAAGACCATCGGAATAGCGGCGGCCCGGCATCATACGACCCGTAAATTCATCAACAATAACAATTTCGCCCTCAACAACAACATATTGCTGTTCAAGATGAAAGTTATTTAATGCCTTCAATGCATTGTTCACATGGTGCTGAATTTCAAGATTTTCGGGGTCGGAAAGGTTCTCTATGCCAAAAAAACGCTCCGCCTTTGCTGTTCCCTCGCTAGTCAAGGTGGTTGTTCGTTGTTTTTCATCCACAACAAAGTCGCCCTCTTCTTGCATTTCTACTTTTTGAAGGGGATTCATGGCGACATCTTCATTTACAATGCGCCCTTTGGTAAGAGTTTTAACAAAACGTGCCGCAACCTTGTAAAGGTCGGTAGATTTGTCTGAAGCTCCTGAAATAATAAGCGGGGTTCTTGCCTCGTCTATCAAAATAGAGTCAATTTCATCAATTATTGCAAAATTTAAACCACGTTGCACCATGTTTTGCTCATAAACCACCATATTATCACGAAGGTAGTCAAAACCCAGCTCGTTATTTGTGGCATAGGTTATGTCGCAATTATAAGCCTCTCTCCTTTGGTCGGGGTTAAGGTCATGGTAAATACATCCAACTGTAAGCCCTAAAAAGCGGTGGATTTGACCCATCCATTCGGCATCACGTTTTGCAAGGTATTCGTTTACTGTAACCACGTGTACACCCTGACCCGCAAGAGAGTTAAGGTATGCAGGGAGTGTGGACGTTAAGGTTTTCCCTTCACCCGTACGCATTTCTGAAATGCGTCCTTGATGCAGAACAATGCCGCCTAAAAGTTGTACGGAATAATGCTCTTGCTGTAAGGTGCGCACGGCAGCTTCACGCACCACCGCAAAAGCCTCGGGTAAAATATCATCAAGAGTTTCCCCATTTGCTAACCTTTTTTTAAATTCATCGGTTTTTGCCCGCAAAGCGTCGTCAGACAGCGACTTTGTTGCGTCTCTCAAGGCTTCAATTTTCGCCACAATAGGCTGTATACGTTTAATCTCTTTTTCGCTATACGATTTAAATAATCCCATTTTGCACCTCTTTTTTAATTTGTCAATGATGCATTGACATTTGCTCGTCCAATTTTACCATATTTTTCTGAAATAATCAATAGAAAAAACGAGCGAGTTTTTCTCGCCCGTATAACCTAAAATTTTAATGCTGCCACAGTAGCCGAAAAAGGGCTGCCGTCAGGATAATACCCCCTAAATAAATACACGGGCTGTAATATGCTGTATTCAAAAATATATATAAGCTCATAATTTGTAATGCGTATTCTTCCGCTGTGATTGCGTGGCAAGTAAGCTATCGCTGATGCCACAGTCATAAGGTCGCCGCGCCCCAATTCTTCATACTCGAAATAAAAATGTTTAGCAGACACAATGTTGCCGAAGTTATCCACCATAATAATAGTAGGAAAGGCTTTATTCGGAATTTTACCTAGATTTTCCACAAATTGTATTTCAAAGCCAACGTCGCTTCTTTGTACGCCAATTTCATACTCTCCCGCCAAAAAAAGATGCCTTTTTACAAATTCTTGAGCAATCTCTTTTGCGCGCCCAACTGAAATCTCTGGTTCATTTGTATCCCTAACAGTTAAAGAGCTATATATTAATTTGTCCAAAAATTTGTATATTTGCAGATGTCTTCCATCGTGTGATGCGGCTAAAAAGAATTCTTCTGTTTCATATATTGTAGCTTGCTCCATTTCAAAAGAAGCTAAAAACCTAAACATATCCGCCTGCTCTGTAACAGAATATAAAGGCAAATAAGCCGCAGCCTGACGCAAATTGTTTCTGTGTAACGAAATATCAGAATAATAATAGTCTTTATATCCTCTTGCACTATTATTGATATAAATTCTATTTGTAAGCGTTGACGGCATTATTCCGCTTTGAAACAGCAAAAATGCCGACAAAACAAGGCATAGTGTGCCGCCGATATAATATATATACTCTCTTGGTCTACGCATTGCTATATCACTCCCAAAATTATTTGAGATTATTATGTGTAAAACTTGAATAATTATTAGTTTTGTGGTAAAATGCAAAAGGAGGTGTAGGACATGGGTACAGCAATAACCAATTGGAAAGATTTGATAGATAAGGAGCAAGGAAAGCCTTATTATCAGGCCTTGCGTCAATTTGTATATGGAGAGTACGATAATTACACAGTTTATCCACCAAAAAATCAAATTTTTTCCGCTTTGCGCCACACGCCTTTTGAATCTGTTAAGGTTGTTATATTAGGACAAGACCCGTATATTAATCCAAGCGAGGCGCATGGAATGGCTTTTTCCGTGATGCCTAGTGCGAAAATACCTCCATCTCTTAAAAATATTTTTAAAGAATTGCACGACGACTTGGGTTGTACAATTCCTAGAAACGGCTATTTAATGCCGTGGGCTACTCAAGGTGTGCTGTTACTAAACACAGTTTTAACAGTGCGGGCAGGCGAGTCAAAATCCCATGCAGGGAAAGGTTGGGAGGTTTTTACAGACCAAGTTATACTTTCATTAAACGACCATCCAAACCCACTTGTTTTTATGCTATGGGGCAAATCAGCTCAGTCAAAAGAAGCACTAATAAGTAGCCAGCACAAAACTTTGTGCGCGCCACATCCAAGCCCTTTGGCAAGGGGCGGCTTTTTTGGATGCCGACACTTTTCCAAAGCAAATGATTTTTTGGTAAAAAGCGGTCAAATTCCTATAAATTGGCAGTTGTAGTTGGAGGGGCGTGATATGAAAAGACCCATTGTACCCCTAATAAAAAATATTGCTCTTGCATTACTTACTGTAGCATGTACAATTTTGGTTGTGCGGCTATGGTTTGGCGGCTTTCAAATGCGCGACTTTTTTTCGCTGTCACCCAATACATCTGTTAGCGAAATGAACCCTTGGGACGAATCCATTGCCTACTTGATTATAGAATCTGCGAGAATTACCGTTTCCGAAGACGGGGTAGATTACCGTGTTTTTTACAATAATTTATCGCAAAATCAAGTATGGATAGATTCTAACCTTGTAATTGAACACCTTATAGCCGAGGGAGTCTTTGTGCGCAGCGGCTCTTTAAATGATGAGCCATTAGAAGAACTAATTGCCTCCAAAAATATTACCATTCAATACAACTTCCCTATGCCATCTAGTTTTTTCCGAGAATTTTTTGGCATCAGACCTGGTTTTTTATCGTCTCATTTTGACGATTTTCACAAAATAATAATTGTTCCAAGCACATTAACGGAATATACCCTCGACTTCTTTTTCATCAACAAGCAAAGTCAAAGTTTTTTTATTTTCACGCTATATTCCAACCATCATTATAACCTTGTATCAGAATCCTCATTATACAACTTTCCTCCAGATGTTTTGGGCAATGTTGTGTGGACAAATCCCATTCAAGACCTTACTCTAAACGCAGTTACCGCCCATATTAGCTTTTTCTTTCCAAGTCGTCTCGCATCTATAACCCCCAGCATAATAAATAATATCTACACGTATTATGACGGCAGACGTGTCGGGCGTTTTTTTCCTAATAATATTGCAGAATTCACAGCAATGCCGTCCAACACAAATATAGATGACTTTACACGTGCTTTATTGGCTGCTTTTGATATGATTAATAACGACGCACTCGCACAAATAGCAGTAAATCCTGAAGTGCCAAAAAACGAGGTTATTTTGGTAGATTTTAAGTATAACCCCGAAACATCAGTGTATTATTTTTACTTCGACTATGTATTGAATAATGCAATTCTAAATCTTGCCCATATCGATAATTTGCCTACAAATATTGACCACGCCATTCAAATACGTGTTTTGGGGCGTGAGGTGATTTTTTATCGCCGCCTAATGATTAATTTTAGCATTGAAATGCCCGTACTTGCAATAGAACACTCTTATTATGAAAATGAAGGGGAGTTGCCATGAATACAGACCGTATAAAAAATATAATGCTAATTTTGCTGTCTGCGCTTGTTGTTGTGTTGGTACTCTTTGTTATTGCAGACGAAAGACAATATATTCTTACAGAAAACCGCATATCAAATGCGGTAAGAATTTTGGAACAAAATAATATCCATGTTAATGAGAGGGTGCAAATACCACAAAGTTTTCGCCCCATGCAACATTTGAGTCTTTATCGATACAATCACAATATTCTTGAAATAGCAGCACGTTTTTTTGAAAATGAAGATTTTGAGACAGAGTTTGAGGGCAACAATATAATATTCATTAACCGTAGGTCTCAAAACGCTATGGGATATTTTGTGCGTGATGGTGTAATTTCTTTTGAAATGCGTGATGGGTTTTTTGTTGGGATACAAGAAGAAGACTTCGCCATGACAGCATCTGCCGCCGAAATAACTTCACGTGCTTTTATAGAAGAAATTCTGGGTTATCCCGCCTCTAATATGACGCTGGTTTCCAACAGCCTTACTCCAGACGGACACTATATGCTAACTTTCTTTGACTCGTATGCGGGATATTTACTTTACGACAGCCGTATTAGAATACGTGTGGCTGAACGTGGCGTAGTAAGCGTTTTTTACTCACAAGCGACCCACAACAGCTTTACGGGCTACACCCACCCAATTTTTGCCGCCGATGAAGCTCTTTTGGCACTTTTAAACCTTTTTCAATTTGAAGGTGTTCATGGTTCTATTGAACTTTTAGACATGCAGCTAGTATACATCATAGACCCGCGCAAAAACCAGCTGAGAGCAGTTCCTGCCTACTTATTTACCCTAACCGCTTTGGAGGACAACCTGCGTTTTAATGTGGTTCTTAACGCATTTACAAACACACCCATTATTTATACGGAAAATATTTCTTAAAGGCAAACACCCAAAATGGGATGCTTTCTTTGTTGCTATTTTTTGGTTATAGTGTATAATAGAAACAGTATGGACAATAAAGTAACCACAGGGGAGAAGACAATGATAGGTAAATTTAGCTTATTACACAGGATGGAAAGAAAATTTGGCAAATTTGCCATTAAAAATTTGATGCTATATATTGTAAGCGCAATGGGTATTGTGTTTGCTGTGGATTTTTTGATGCCCGATGTTGGTCTTGTGCAGCTATTTTTCTTTAACACAGCGGCAATTATGGACGGTGAGTTTTGGCGGGTTATTACATTCATTTTTATACCTATGGAAGCAAATTTCATGCTCTTCACTTTGTTGATGCTGTATTTTTATTGGATGATAGGCTCGGCTTTGGAAAGGGAATGGGGAGCATTTAAATTTAACATTTTTTATTTATGCGGTATAATGGGCACTATTGCTGCAGGTCTAATAACGGGCTTTGCCACCAATTACTTCCTAAATTTGTCGCTGTTTTTTGCTTTTGCAATTCTTTATCCCAATGTCGAGGTGAGGTTATTTTTGGTGTTACCTATAAAAGTAAAATGGCTTGGACTTTTAAACCTTGCATTATTTGGATATATGTTTGTAATTTCCGACTTAAACGGCAGGGTGGCTTTGCTTGTGTCCGTCGCCAATGTTATTTTGTTTTTTGGCAAGGACTTTTTCAAAATGATTAAACAATGGCGAAGAAAAGCAAAATGGAAGCGTAGCACACGATAATTAGGGGGATGTAAAGTGGACAGTCAGTTTCGTAAAAAGAATTTTAAAAAGTTATTTCCAATTTATTTGCTTGCTTTGGCAATTATTTTGACTATATTTGCTGTTTTGCAAATAGGTGTTGTTTTTGATGCGGTGGCGTGGGTGTGGGGCGTTGCATCGCCCTTTTTGTGGGGTTTTATAATTGCTTATATTGTCAACATCCCAATAAGCAGCATACAAAAATTGCTGGCAAAGTCAAAAAACAAAGTCATTTTAAAAAAGCAAAAGCTGTTTAGCGTGCTTATTACCCTTGTGCTTTTATTGGGAATTATTGCGGCTTTTCTCAGCTTTGTTATCCCCGCCATCATTAACAGCATTGAGTTTTTTAGCGAAAACTGGCATATATACTGGGATGCTATTTTAGGGCTTGTTGACCGCTTTAACGAATGGGATTTGTTTGGCTGGCAAATAAACGAAGAAACAATATTTGGAATTTTAGAAGGCTTGTTTGCTGATTTTAGCTTTGATATTTTGTTACAGCCCATTAGCATTATTATGGATGCAGGGGGCGCGGTAATAAACGGAATTATCACCTTTGTAGCTTCTATTTATATACTTGTAGAAAAAGATAAATTTAAAAAATATTTACGTAATGTGTCGGATGTTTTTGTGTCAAAAACAGCAAGCGGCGTTGTTTCTGCCACCTTCTCCCGCCTTAACCACAATTTTAGGCAATACGTCCGCACCCAAACAATAGACGGGCTTATTTTGGGGAGCGTGTCGGCGATTGCGCTTGCCGTCATGGGTTCGCCTTTTGCGTTGATACTGGGGATTATGCTTGGTATATTTAATTATGTACCAATTTTTGGTTCTATTGTCGCTACGGTTATAGCCGTTTTGGTGGTTATGCTTACTCAGGGGCTTACAATGGGGCTGATAGCAGCTTTGGTCTTGTTTGTTATACAACAGGTTGACGCTAATGTTATACAGCCGAGGCTAATGAGCGGCTCTTTTGCCCTTTCCCCCTTGCTTGTTATTATAGGCATAGTCTTTGGTGGTGCTATTGCTGGTATTTTTGGTATGATAGTGGCTATACCTGTTGTTGCTGTTTTAAAAGACATTGTAGATAGCATTGTGGAATATCACAGGCTCAAAAAATTTGGCGAGCCCGTGCCGGAAGCAAACGAAAACGAAACCGATAAATATAGTAATTTAAGTTGAAAACAAAAAGCCGTGATAATGCACAGCTTTGCAGATAGTCCGAAGCCCAAAAATGTTTATGGGAAAGGAAATGATGTATGGTTATATTGATTGGTGGTGTAAGTTATTCAGGAAAAACTTTTATGGCTCAACAACTGCTCGAAAAATATAGCTATCCGTCGCTATCCATAGACCACTTAAAAATGGGGCTTTATCGTGCTGGTGTCGGGTGCGGCTTCACGCCCACCGATAACCCCGAATTTATAGCCGATAAGTTGTGGCCCATATTAAAGGGCATAATAATGACTTGTGTCGAAAATAGTCAAAACCTCATAATAGAAGGTTGTTACTTGCTTCCTAAAAAAATCGACGAGTTGCCAAGTGAGTATTTGGCTGACGTCATTTCGTTTTATTTAGGGTTCTCAAAACCATATATCGAAGAGCACTTTGAATCAGCAATTTTGAAGCATCGGTCAGTAATCGAGCAAAGAGGTGAGCTTTGCAACGCATGGGATAATGTGAAGAATCAAATATTGATGAACGAAATTCAGAAAGAGCTTTGTGAAAAATCAAACGCCAAGTACTTTGAAATCCAAGATGATTATGAAATGGAAATAAAATTGGTATATGACTGGATTGATGACGAGATATCGAAGAAGCTAATGCAAAAGATGCGGATATAATACTAATTCTAAGTTAAAACCTTTATTGAGTGGCGAGTCAAAACGCCGAACAAGACGTTTT
>WRBU01000031.1 GCA_009784355.1 Defluviitaleaceae bacterium | reverse complement strand
GAAAATGGTAAAATGTTAAGATGTGCAAGACAAGAAGGGGGCATGAGCCAAAAAATGATTATGGTTGCCATTTGTGATGACGAAACAACAATAGGTGCGGAATTGGAGCGTGCTTTAATTTGCATTTTTGAAAAAATGCAAATAGAATATAGCATCGATGTTTTCTTTTGCGGGGAAGATTTATGCCGACATATGGTACAAGGGGTACACTATGATTTGATTTTTCTTGACATAGAGTTTGCTAAAAGTGAAATAAACGGCATAGAGGTTGGGCGGATTATTCGAGATACTCATCAGAATGATTTGGTTTCCATTGTCTATATTTCTTGGATAAAAGACTACTCCTTTGAATTATTTGAAATAAGACCTTTGAATTTCCTTATCAAACCTTTGGGGTATGATGTAATTGAAAAGACCGTAAGAACTTATCTTAAAATTGCAGGGCTCTGGTCAGGAGAATTTTCATATAAAATTGGACGTGATACCTTCAAAACCAAAGCCAAAGATATTGTATATATTGAAAGCCGTAATAAAAAATTGGCTATATATTTCGCCAACGGAAGCATTGCCGAATTTTATGGAGCAATAAAAGAAGTATACCAAGAACAGTTAAAAAAACTTGACTTTCTTTTTGTTCACGCTTCCTATATAGTCAATTTTGACTATATTTCCGCTATAAGATATGACAGAGTTTTCTTGGCAGACAGTGCAACACCTATACCTATTAGCCAAGGCAGAAGAAACGAGATAAGAGGGAAATATTGCGAAATTATGAAGCGAAGGAGGTTATAATTGTGCGTTTGGAGTATATTATTTTACATATTGTTTTTGCCGTCATATATGTTTTGGCTGTTGGAAAGACTATGAGGGTTTTTTATGAAGATAGACTTACATCTTTTGCCACCATAATATTCACATACTCATTTTTGTTTTTTGCAAGGCTATTTGTGCAGCTAACAGAATTTATGGATTTCCTAATTGAAAATAGTTATGTTGCCAGCTTGATTTTCGTTCTTCCTGTGCTTTTTATTGTTACTTTTAATTATAAGTCGTCCCTGATAAAAAGGGTATCGGTGGCATTGTTTTCATTCATTATATTTGAAGCAATTGTTACAGTAATAGGCAACTATATTTTTTTCCCTCTTGCACATATTCCTTTTCTGAATGCGGTATTAACCTACCATTGGCCTGCGGTTCCTATATTTTCTGGAACTATATTATTGCATTTTGTTGCAATTTTGCTACAAAAGTATTTTTCTTATATAAGAAAATCTTTTTTTGATTCATCTGTTTTTTGGGGCTTAACGATAATAGTATCATATCTATGGATTGTTACGGTTCTTGGTGGAAATGAAGTGCTGTCACCGACAGCCATCAACTTTATGAGTACGGCATTTTTGGGTGTTGGCACTTTCTTTCTCTTGTTCTTATACAATCTTCACGCAAAAACTTTTGAGTACACTATAAAGTCTGCTTTGCACGCTCAAGAAAAAGAATATTATTATACCCAATGCCAACTAATGCAAGAATCCGTAGAAAACACAAAAACTATACGCCATGATATGCAATTACATTTAGTAACCATAAGAGATTTGGCTGCAAACAACAAATTGGACGAAGCGACAAACTACCTCGATAGTTTGATTGGTGACATAAACAAAAACGAAATCCATAGCAATACAAAGAATATAGCTTTTGACAGCATAATAAACTTCAAGCTGGGTAACGCCAGGCAAGAAAACATAAAGTTGGACTTACGGCTTTTAATCCCGCCATCATTAAATATTGAAGTAGCCGATATTGTAATTATAATGGGCAACCTTTTAGACAACGCCCTTGACGCTGTTTCAAAAATCGGGGAAAAGGTGATAAAGCTGGACATTGAATACAGCAGAAAAAGCCTTTTTATACAAATAGAAAATACCTTTGATGGCATAGTTCTATATGAAGAAAAAATAGATGAAGAAGAAAAGCACATAGGAACACGTAAAGACAGCAACGAACATGGTTACGGCCTAAAGAGCATTCGCAAGTCTGTTGAAAAGTATAACGGGCATTTTGACATTAGTCATGAAGGCAATATTTTTTCGGCAACCGTGCTTCTTTATGCGGACACTTCTTTCCAAGCGCATTAAAAAGAATTTAGGCATATAGCAATGAGTCCAGTCAAAGTTAAAAACCAAAGCCGAGAGATGATAATTACCAGATAAAACTACAACGGGTTAAAGGCGAAATTTCAAAGTTTGACAAGAAGCTAGATTGATAAAGAAAATCGAACTATTAGAAGTTGATATTGCTGAAATCAACAGGGATTTATCAAATTTAAGTAGCTTCATGTAAAAAGTTCTTGACTCTCCGCTTGCAGGAGATTGTAGAATAGGATTTACAAGGAGGCGGGATTGATGTTTCATATCGGAGAATTTTCAAAAATGAGTAAAGCTACGATAAAAACACTCCATTATTATGATGAGATTGGTCTTTTGAAACCCGAAATGACCGATAAATTTACAAGTTATCGTCTTTATACAACTGAGCAACTTGTAAAACTTCATAAAATACAGTCGTTTAGGCAAGCAGGATTATCTATTAATGAAATACAGGAAATCCTATCGGGGCATGGCGTTAAAGATATTTTACAAAAACGCAAGGCGGAACTTATTTCTGAACTTGAAGATAGGAACAAACAACTCTCCCAAATTGAATTTATCCTAAAAGGAGAGAAAGGTATTATGAACTATGCGGTAGCAGTAAAAGAATTGCCAAAATGCATTGTCTACTCAAAGCGGTTGACAATCCTGAATTATGAGGAATATTTTGAGGTTGTCCCTAAAATAGGGGAAGAACTTATGAAAAAATATCCCGACCTAAAATGTGCAACTCCCAATTATTGCTTTGTTGTCCACCTTGATGGAGAGCACAAAGAAAAAGACATCAATATTGAATTTTGCGAAGCCGTAACAAAAATAGTGCCGGATTTTAATGATATTAAATTCAAAGAAATGCCGCCTATTACCGTTGCATCGGTTATGCACAAAGGTTCTTATAGCGACTTGGGAAAAGCGTACGCTTTTGCTATGAAATGGATTCAAGAAAACGGATACGCTGTTGCAGACAATCCCCGTGAAAGTTATATTGACGGTATTTGGAACAAAGAAAGCGAGCAAGATTGGTTAACCGAAATTCAAATTCCTATCACGAAATAAGCCGCAAATAAAAAACTGTAAGCGTAACGCTTACAGTTTTTTATTCATTTAACTTTATTGTCGCCCAAACATATCTTTTGTTACAAAAATTTGACATCAGGTTTTTTGAAAAAAGTGATTGACAAAACAAAATATCCCGAGTATAATAAATACATGATGAATGTATGTTAATAAAATGAGGTGATGAAGTGCCTAGAAACAAGTACCCAGAGGAGACGGTTCAAAAAATTTTAGATGTATCGTTGCAGCTATTCATGGAAAAAGGGTTTGAGCAAACCACTGTGCTTGATATTGTGGCGGGGCTTGGCGGTATGACGCGCGGAGCATTTTATCACCACTTTAAATCCAAAGAGGAAGTGCTTACCGCTTTGCTTGAACAACACTTTGGCGGCGATAACGCCTTTAAAGAAGCCGTAACGGCAGATGTAAAAAATGGTTTAGAACGTGTGAAATTGGCAATGAAACTTGCTTTAAAGCGCAATACTGCAACCGAGCAAGATGCTGCATTAATGAACATGTATATCCCTCTTATTTCCAATCCTCGCTTCTTGGCAGAAAAGCTCAAAGACGACATTGAAAGCGCAAAGTTTTTTGAGCCTATGATAGCAGAGGGTATGGCTGATGGCTCTATACGCAAAGGTAACCCAAAACTTATGTCAGAGCTTTTGATGGTGTTAGTTAATTACTGGATGTTTCCTGCATTGTTTCCAGCCGATGCACAGGAGATGTTTGAAAAAGCTGAAATGATTGCAGAAATTTTTGAGTCTTTGGGCTTTAATGTTCTTGATGAAGAAATGTGGGAGCAGTATAAAAATGTAATGAACGCATTAAATATATAAAGCATAGTTGTGTCAATATTGCGGGACGCCAAAGGCGGCGTCCCCTACATTTAACTTTATACGTACATTCATCATGTATATAATTTGAGGAGGAACAAAAATGGAAAGTATTATTTCTGTATCAGGATTAGAAAAATCCTTTAAAAATCACAAAGTGTTAAAAGGCGTTAGCTTTGAAATTCAAAAGGGCAGCATTTTTGCCTTACTTGGTTCAAATGGCGCAGGAAAAACCACCGCTGTGCGTATTTTGTCCACCCTCTCCTATGCAGACGCAGGTACTGCCACCATTTGCGGTTATGATGTGGTAAAACAAGCGGACAATGTACGTCAAAATATAAGTTTAACTGGGCAATACGCCGCCGTGGATGAGATATTGACAGGACGGGAAAATCTACGGCTTATAGGTGCTTTAAAACACCTGCCAAATGCCAAAAAACGTGCAGATGAGCTACTCGAAACTTTTCGTTTAGAAGATGCTGCCGACCGTCGTGCGGCTACATATTCAGGCGGTATGCGTCGCAGGTTAGACATTGCTATGTCGCTAATGGGTAACCCGAAAGTAATTTTTTTAGACGAACCAACCACGGGACTGGACCCCCAAAGCCGCTTGGCAATGTGGGAAATGGTAAAAGGATTGGCAAACGGCGGCACAACAGTTTTTTTAACTACACAATATCTTGAGGAAGCCGAATATCTTGCCGACCACATAGCTATACTCCACAAAGGCATTATAGCCGCCGAAGGTGCACCGCAACACCTTAAAGCCATGATGCCTTGTGTCGGAGCGCAGCTTGACTTTGCCACTGCAGAAGATGCCGAAAAGGCTCGCTTGCTGCTTGCAGAGGCAGGCATAGAGATAGCTGGCATAGCCGAAAAAACCCCATCTCTTGAAGAGGTTTTTCTAACATTGATTGGTGAAAATAAGGAGGACAAATAAATGCGAGTTTTTCAAGATTCATGGACAATGTTCAAGCGTTGCTTAACGGCAACTTTAAGAAATCCCGAGGCTTTTGGCGCAGCAATTATTGCGCCGGCAATGGTAATGTTTTTATTTGGAACAATTTTTGGAAATGTTATGGATGTGGGATATGTAAATTATATTGACTTTATCGTACCCGGAATTATTTTGCAAACCGTTGCACAAGGCACAATATCCACAGCAATAAGCGTAAATAATGATTTGCACAAAGGCATTATTGACAGATTCCGCTCCATGCCCATAGCCAAATCCGCCGTACTTAATGGACATGTGCTTGCATCCGTCATGCGTAACATTCTCACAACTGCAGTCGTTATAGGCGTTGCTATTGCAATAGGATTTAGACCACAAGCAGGCATATTGGATTGGCTTGTTATCGCTGGGGTTTTTATCTTGTTTATGTTTGCTCTTACGTGGATTTCTGTAATAGCAGGCCTTGCCGCAAAAGCTCCTGAAAATACTACGGGCATGTTGTTTTTGCTCTTCATTTTACCATTTTTAAGCTCTGGTTTTGTTCCCACCGAAAGTTTGCCGAATTGGATGAGAGGCTTTGCCGAACATCAGCCCATGACTCCAATTATTGACGCAACCCGTTCGCTATTTTTAGGTCATCCTCCAGGTAATTCATTGCCCATTGCCATAATTTGGAGCACGGGCATCATCATCGTAGCCACCATTTTCTCTATTCAAATTTACAAGCGCAAGCTCTCGTAATACTCATTAATTAAAATACGAAGCATATCAATGAAGCCTGCGAAACAAGTCAAGCCCCTACGGTTCGCGGGCTTTTTTGATGTTCTTTTGAGTAACCACATCGAGAGGACGAGGGAGATAAGGATTGTGATTGGAGTTAGTCTGTTGTTACTTAAAAGTCATTATAGATTTGACAAAAAGAATATTGACTATTTTTCATAAGTATGGTACTATATTATGTGTTCTGAATAGACACATGGACGACACCACGGCTTTGTTTTGAGAAGGAGGGCACGAATGCGTAAAAATGTCTTTCGTGTTGGCGGATATTTACTTATGATAGAAGATGACCCCGCAATACAGGCGGATAACAAAAAAATTCTTGAACAACATGGGTATAATGTGCGTCAAGCCTTTTCTCTCGCTCAAGCTCGTGAAATTATCGCAAGCGAACCTCCAAGTGTAATCACATTAGACCTTAAACTGCCAGATGGCTCGGGTCTGGATTTTTTGCGTGAAACTCGGAAAATTTCCAATGTTCCCGTCCTTATTTTGACTGCAAGCGACACCCCTTCAGATATTATCAATGGGCTTGAAGCTGGCGGCGACGATTATATAACAAAGCCTTACGATATAAATGTTTTTTTGGTCAGAATAACAACACTTATGCGGCGAGCCTCGCAAATTCCCGACATGCTCGAAATAGGGCCGATACGAATTAATATGGCGGCAAACAAGGCATTTTTAAATGGTGAAGACATGTGTCTAACCCAAAAGGAGCTTTCCCTTTTGCAGCAATTTACCCAATACCCTGAAGAGATAATGCTGCCTTCTGCCTTATATGAAAAAGTTTGGGGTCAAAAAATGCTTGGTCAAGATAATTCGTTAAAAGTGGCAATATCTAAATTGCGTACTAAACTTTTTGGTTCGGGCTACACAATAGTTGCCAGCCGAGGCGAAGGATACTGCTTTGAAAGAGAGTAGTATGCTCATTTATAATAAGGTTAAGAATGAGAAACCTTCGTTAATTTTCGCATTTTATGTAGTACAATACTTTATAGGGTTATAAATTTTATTAAAAGCAGGTGAGCAAGTGGAACATACAATGCGAATAGATTACGACAAAATACAGGAAGGCTTTTTTATAGCAGGACCACTTAACCTTGACCTGCATAACAAACAAGTCTCCACGGCATATGGAGTAAAAATCAATTTAAGCGAACATCAATTTAAAATGCTTTACATGCTTGCAATCCAAGAACCTGCTTCACTTTCATTTCAGACAATTTTTGACGCAATATCAAATGATTGTAATATTTCTTGCGACAAAAATCAAGCATACGCAGAAATAAACGAGCTAATGGATATTATTGGTAAAATAGGTCATGGCTTTATGTGGATAGAGCAAATTCTTGATGGTTATAGCTTCAAAACTAACTGGGGGCGGGACTTGCAAAAAGACTCCCAAATCATAATCGAAAACCCAAAGAAAATTGAGATAGAAAAAAAGCCCGTAAAAAATTTGAGGAAATTAAAAGGCGTATATGCTGGAATGGCGACAGCAGCAGTTATGGGCGTTGCTTTAATATGGGCTATATCAAATAATCCTCCGCAAGAAATTTTTACATTAGAAGACCCCAATGTTCCTCTTGGATACTTTAACGGCAGCATCGTCTTGCCCACTATACATGATGTAACAGTTTCTGAAATTGTTGAAATACCATTGTACAATCCACCAGAAAACAATTTTTGGCTGGCTTTTGAAGTGGTTCTTGCAAATACAAATCAAATTCTTTACATTTCAGATTTCTTTGCACCAGGCACTGCATCAAATATTGTGATACCTGCCGAAGTTTTTGAAATAGGTGACAACAAAACTGTTTTAAACATCCATGCATACAGTTTCCCTAGCCTTACTATACAAGAGACTTCAAGCACAGAATTTAATGTAATCAGGCAAATTTCTAATTAATTGCAAATATAAAGTGAGGGCATTACGTGGAGCAAAAAGTTAAAAACAATAAAATTAAATTGCGCATTTTAATAGCGATATTAGTTTTGAGTGCTGGTAGTGCGATTGTTTTTGCTGCAATTATTTTGCACGACATAATAACAACTAGACAAGGGCAGGACTTTTTTGCGCAAATGTCCGTTCCTATTGTGCAGCTTCCTGTCAATCCACCGCAGCAAAACATCGTAGCAGATGACGAGAGCAATGATGATAATATTGACACAATAGCAGAGGAAGAGCCATTTTTACTCCCAATTTTAGACTTTGAAGCAAAGCGTGAGCTTGCTCCGAATATTGTCGGTTGGATACAATCGCCTGGAACCGTTATTAATTATCCAATAGTTCAAGGTGCAGACAACGATTTTTATTTAGACCACTTACCAAACGGCAGACGCAATTCAATGGGCTCTATATTTTTAGATTATCGCAACGAAGCGGACTTTTCAAGTCAAAACATGTTTATATACGGACACAATATGGCATCAGGCGACAAATTCTCATCTTTAAGACAATACGAAAATAGAGCTTTTTTTGAGCAACACAGCGAGATGTTTATTTTTACACCACACCAGAATTTTGTGCTTGAAATTTTTGCAGGGTATAATATAAATTCTGCAATAGAGCATCCGCCGATGTATTTTGAAAGCGAGATAGATTTTGAAAGATATATTGAAAATTTGCGCAGTAGGTCTTTTATAAGAAGTGATGTGCAAGTTAGCTACAACGACCAGTTGGTCTTTTTAGTAACGTGTGTTTATGCGGATGATAATCCATGGAGAAGCATAATAGTCGGCCGAATTATAGCCCTCGATTGGTGATTTTTACGCATGAAAATAAATTTATAACGATATTATAGGTGGTGAATGTTATGAAAAAAATAAAAAAGCTACATATTTTAGCAGTTCTCTCTATTGCGGCTTTGGCGGCTGTTTCACTTGGCTTAATGTATCAGCTTGGATACAACAACGCAATGCGTGCTTCTGCTAACAACAACGAAATCTTTATCATGACAGATTCTGCTGTGCCGCTTGCTGCTGTTGTTCCAAACCGAACAAATGTTTTGGTAAATGAGGCATCAGGACGAAATGTCAATAGAAATGCAAAAAGCGAGATTGATTTTTCAAATGCCAGTGACGGATACGTCATGGCAAGATGGCTTGACACAACCGCAACAGACGTTCGTGTTGTTATAGTCGGTCCAAACGGGGTGCAATATCAATACCGTTTAAACAACGCAGGAAGATGGGAATCGTTCCCCCTTTCGGGCGGCAACGGAAGATATGTAGTGCGTGTTTTAGAAGCAGTTGGCGGAGGTAGGTTTGCTGTAGCTAATACCGTCAATATTGACCTTACGCTAACCAACGAATTTGCACCATTTTTACGTCCT
>WRBU01000030.1 GCA_009784355.1 Defluviitaleaceae bacterium | reverse complement strand
TTCTGGGTTAATTCCTTAAAACTTGTTGAAGAGCGTATTGACGAGTTTTGCAAATAATTGTTGTAAACTTCTACTAACGATGGTATAATCATCGTTAGTAGAAGTTTTGCGACGCTCAGGTGCGGTTACTAATCTGCTCTCAGAAGCAGGTGATTTTATGGAGAATTTGACTTTTATCACGGTTATTCTCGGCATTGCTTTTTTAGCAACCACAGACTAACTCCAATCACAATCCTTCTCTCCCTCGTCCTTACGGTGTATTTGCCCAATGCTTGGACAAATACACCTGCCGTCCTCTTGGTCGGAAGGATTGGATTGGAGTAAGTCTGTGCTTACTTTGGTGCTGAGCTTGATAGATAAATTGTTAGATATTCGTAATAAAAAGTAAAAAGCATCTGACAACCTCGACAAAGACTCAGATGCTTTTACATATGTTTTAAACAAATGTGAGAACAGGTAGTCGCACCGAGGGTCGCAACTTCTGCCTTTTGTTATTATAGCACCCAGCAAAGAAAAAACAAGTGTAAAATCATATTTTTTGGAGGAAAGTAAATGTCTGAACTAAAAACAAGAGAGCAAATTGCACCAGAGCATAAGTGGAACACCGCTAGCATTTTTGCAAGCGATGAAGCGTGGGAAGCGCAACTTAACGCCTTACCAGTTTTGCTCGAAAATTTTAAAAAGTTTGAGGGCAAGGCTTGCGAAAGCGGGGAAACTCTTCTTGCGTGCCTTAATGCCAGCAACGAAATTACAGAAAAAGTTTATCATGTATTTTTGTATGCTAATCTTAAAGGCGATGAGGACACGGGCAATTCTGTGTACCAAGGCTATCGTGACAGAGCCCGCGGCATAGCCACCCAAATGCACGCTTCTACTAGCTTTTTTTCGCCAGAAGTTATTGCGGCAGGCGAAGAAAAAATAATGCAATATGTTGCAAGTACCTCAGGGCTTGAAGTTTACAAGCATTATTTTGAAAACATTTTCCGTGCACAAAAGCACATTCTTACGCCGGACAAAGAAGAAATAATGGCGAAGGCTGGTGAAATCGGCGATGCGTCACAAGCCATCTATAACATGATTATTCAAACAGATATGGTTTTTGGAAAGGCTATGGATGGTAACGGCAAAGAACACGAGGTCACAAGCGGAGGATACGGCAGCCTAATGCAAAGCACCGACCGAATACTTCGCAAAAATGTGCAAGAGCTGTACTACGACACGTATATTAAGCAAAAAAATACCATTGCCGAAGCGTATAATTACAGTGTTAAAAATGACAACTTTGTTGCTGGTGTCCGCAACTACGACTCCGCCATTGCTCACTCATTGTCAAACTATAATATACCAAAAGATATTTACACAAATTTAATTAAAACCATCCACGACAACATGCATATTTTCCATCGTTACCTTGACTTGCGCAAGCGTATGCTTGGCGTGGAAACCCTTGAGTTCCACGACATTTACGCACCGATTGTAAAAGATGCGGATGTAAAAATGGACTGGGAAGAGGCAAAAAAGACTGTTTACGACGGTGTCGCTGTGCTTGGCAAAGAGTATCAAGACCTTATCCAAAAATGCTATGACGAAAATTGGATAGACGTGTATGAGAACAAGGGGAAAGCCAATGGAGCTTACTCTTGGGGAGCGTACGGCTTGAAGCATCCTTTTGTGCTAATGAATTACGACGACACCATTGGTGATATGTTTACTTTGGCACATGAGCTGGGTCACGCTCTCCACAGCTACTACACCCATAACAACCAACCCCATGTTTACGGAAGCTATACCATTTTTTTGGCTGAAATAGCCTCTACCGTAAACGAAGCCTTGGTTATGGAACATATGCTTGCAAATACCGACAAGGTTGCCGAAAAAACAAAGTATTGTTATTTGTTAAATGAGTTTTTGGAAGGGTTTAAAAGCACTATTTTCCGCCAAACTATGTTTGCGGAATTTGAGATGCTTTCACACGAAATGGCAGAGCGCGGCGAACCTCTTAACAGCCAATCGTTAAACGACCTTTACAAGTCGCTTCTTGAAAGATATTTCGGAGACCATATTGTTATTGACGACCGCATTGTCTATGAATGGAGCCGCGTACCGCATTTTTACCGTGCTTTTTATGTATATCAATATTCCACAGGTTATGCCAGCGCAATGGCATTTTCCAAGGCTATTCGTGAAGAGGGCGCGCCTGCGGTGGAAAAATATTTGGGACTGCTAAAAAGCGGCAGCTCGGATTATTCTATTGAATTGCTTAAAAAGGCTGGGCTTGACATGACTACACCTGTGCCAATTCAAGCCGCTATGGATGTGTTTAAAGATGTGTTAGACCGCTTTGAAGCTGCTATTGAGGAATAATGATTAAAACCTTTGCAAAAAACTTGCAAAGGTTTTTTTTTGTGGTAAAATGGTAATATAGTGAATCAACTTGAAAACACTAACCAGATGTTATACTTGTTTTCGAGCATAACATCTATATACGAAAACAATCTAAAATTATTGAGTTATACCAACTTACAATCAAAACAATACCAACTGACTTATCTTTTTGCCTTTCGCCTTACAACAAAAATACCTGCGTCATTTAGCATTGTTTTAATTGCGAGTTGGTGTTATGGAGATTTTATGTATAGATATATGATGGTGACTGCTATTATAGTGGCAGGCGGCAAAGGCTCCCGTTTTGCCTTGTCAAAATCAAAACCTTTGGAAAGTGAGCCGCCAAAGCAATTTTTAATGTTGGGTGATACGCCTGTTTTGGGGCATAGCCTTTTAACTTTTGACAAAAATACGTATATAGACCGCATTATATTGGTCGTGCCAAAAGAATATTTGATGCTATGTGAGGACATGGTTTTGCAGCTTGGCTTACAAAAGCCTTGTGAGGTTATTATTGGAGGGAATAATCGGCAAGAATCTGTTTGCAACGGGCTTTTGAGCTTGGAAGAAGGATGCATGGACGGGATTGTTTTGGTGCATGACGGCGCAAGACCCTTTGTGGATGCTGAAGACATTGACGCACTGCTGTCTGAGACATACGAACACAATGCAGCGACTTTGGGTCTGCCTGTTACAGACTGCCTAAAAATTGCAAATTTTGACATGTCAATACAACAGACATTGCAAAGGGATAATATTTTTACAATACAGACACCGCAGGCTTTTAAAGCGGAGCTTTTAATTAAAGCGCATAAAAAAGCACGTGACATCGGCGGGTCAAAATTATGGTATGATGACTGTCAGTTGGTAGAAAATTTGGGATACAGCCCAAAAATTGTAGCGGGCAACCCTCGCAATATAAAAATAACCCATGCAATGGATATGATAATTGCACGTTCTGTTTTGGAAGGAGAAGATATATGAATAATAAAAAAACCGCATCACGATTCATAGCCGCATTTGCTACTATTGCCGCTCTTATTTTGGCTTTTGCTTTTTTTGTATTTTTTGTGGATTTGGGAGTTATAGTTATAGTGGGCATTGGTATTGTGCTGATAGGAATTGTGGCTGGTTTGGGCTTTTCTTTACAGCGAAGCATAATGCGTAACATCAGCACCATTGCAGAAATTACAAAAAACGTGATGGATAGCGAAAGAGTGAGCAAATCAAGTTTTAATGGACTGGATGCTGAGTTTAACGATGTTGCAGTAAAAATTAGCCAAATTAATGATGAGCTTAACGCTCACAAAGAAGCTGAAAATACGGCACAAAAACAAATTGCAGAATTGACAAAAGATATAGAAAACATCAACGACGGACTTGCTAGGATTATTAGGGGTGAATTGCGTTTTAATGCTGGCGGGTTTGGGCAAAGACAGGCGAATGCACAAGGCATTGACGCGCTTGCCAAACATCTGCTGTCTTTGCAAAATGATTTTGATGCATTGTCAAACTCCATTAGGTCGGGTAATGTTGGAGCAGGTATCGACTCGAATAAATACGCAGGAGACTGGAAAAAGACAGTTACAGGCTTGAATGACGCTGCCGTTTCTATCACCGCTGTTTTAATTGATTTGCAAGATGCATTTGCTCGCCTTGCAAAGGGGCATTTTGATGTAAAAATGACCACTACCAGCGAGTATAACAAATTAAAAACAAGTTTTAATACCGCAAGCGCAGCCCTTGCAAAAAATATTGGTGAAATACATTCTGCTTTGACTAATTTGCGTCCAAATGGTCGTCCAGTAGGCGAATTTCCGCAAGATTTTGCGAAAATAAGAGATGCCATTGTCGCTTTGAGCAGCAAAATGGAAGATGCAAAACTTAGTAAGCCTGCAAGCAGCACTTTGAAAGCCCCGTTTCAAAAGACAATCACAAAGACTATATCTGCTGGGGATAAAGAAAAAAGACCAATAGCTGTTAATAGAATGTCAGGGGCGTACAAGCCAAAACCGACATCAAAGATAAAAGTGAGCCACGACTTTTTGCGCAATGACTTTGGAAAATATTAGGAGGTTAATAATATGGCGGCAACCAAGCGAATTTTTAAAATAGAAGGCATGACATGCGCTAGTTGCGCAAAGTCTATTGAGAGAGTTACCCGAAAAATGGAAGGGGTATCTGTTGCTGATGTAAACCTTGCGACGGAAAAGTTAAATTTGGAATACGATGCGGGCGTTGTATCTGTTGTAGACATCATCGAAAAGGTGAAAAAGGCAGGCTTTGCGCTGATAGAAGAAGAAACGGCAGACAAAGAGCAAGAGCGTAAGCAAAAAGAAATTGCCTCTCTTAAAAAGAGATTGATAATTTCGGCAATTTTTACATTGCCGCTATTTTTGGTTGCTATGGGTCCTCACGCATTGCATTTATTTGGCCGCCCAGAGCTGCATCACTGGATACTACACGAATTTGCTTGGCAAAACACCGTTTTGCAACTTTTGCTTACTATACCCGTTGTAGTAGTAAACTGGAAGATTTACACCCGTGGTACATACGCCCTTTTTGTGAAGCGAAGCCCAAATATGGACTCGCTTATTGCAAAGGGTACTGCGGCGGCGTTTTTGTACAGTTTGTATCTAATGGTCGCAAATATTGTCATGGCGGCAAACGGGCAAATTGGGCATCACTACGGACAACGTGCGGGCTATGAGCCATTTTTTGAAATTGTTGGGGTTATACTTACCCTTATTGTTATGGGCAAGTTTATGGAAGCTATTGCAAAAGGAAAAACAGGCGAAGCGATTAAAAAGTTAATGGGGCTTGCTCCAAAAACAGCGAAGGTCATGCGGGGCGACCAAGAAGTTGAAGTTATGATTGACGAGGTTTTGGTTGGCGACATTGTTGTTGTGCGCCCGGGGGAAAAAATGTCGGTGGATGGTATCGTTACCCATGGCGAAACTAGTGTGGATGAATCCATGCTGACAGGTGAATCCATGCCTGTTAGTAAAAGCGTTGATGATAATATTATCGGCGCAAGCATCAACAAAAACGGCTTTATTAAATATCGTGCAACCAAGGTAGGCAAAGACACTGCATTATCACAAATTATCAAGCTGGTAGAAGAAGCCCAAGGAAGCCGCGCGCCTATAGCTGCCCTTGCTGACGCTATTTCTGAAAAATTTGTTCCTGCTATTATTATAATTGCTTTTGCGTCGCTGGCTGGCTGGCTTTTCTTTGGGGGGGATTTTATTGCCGCCAATGCCGCTGGTGAGCCATCAACAATATGGTTTGCCATGAGAATTTTTATTGCCATACTTATTGTAGCGTGTCCCTGCGCTTTGGGGCTTGCTACGCCTACATCCATCATGGTTGGTACGGGCAAAGGCGCGGAAAATGGCGTACTTATTAAAAGTGGCGAATCTCTTGAAACGGCTTATAAAATTCAAACAGTAGTGCTTGATAAAACAGGCACAATAACCGTTGGCAAGCCGCATTTAACCGACATTGTAACCTTTGGGGGGTATGACGAAAAAGAAATACTTCGCCTTGCGGCTTCTGCGGAAAAACGCTCCGAACATCCCCTTGGCGAGGCTATTGTAAACAAAGGAATTGAAGAAGGCGTCCAATTTGTCGAACCTACAGAATTTGCATCCATAACAGGGCAAGGCATAACGGCAACTATCGAAGACAAACAAATGCAAATAGGCAACATAAAACTTGTAGGGGCGAGCATTGCTCGCCCGCATTCCGATGCCGCAGATGCCCTAGCCCAGCAAGGCAAAACCCCAATGTATATGACCATTAATGGTGAAATTGCAGCAATAATAGCCGTGGCAGACATTATCAAGCCTGACAGCAAAGAAGCCGTAACAAAATTGCAAGCATTAGGCATTGAGGTTATTATGCTGACGGGCGACAATGCGGCAACTGCCGCCGCCGTGGCAAAAGAAGCTGGGATTGATAAAGTAATTGCCGAGGTTATGCCGAGCGACAAAGCACAAACCATAAAAGACTTGCAGGCACAAGGCAAAAAGGTTGCTATGGTTGGTGACGGTATTAACGACGCTCCTGCCCTTGCTCAAGCGGATGTGGGCATTGCCATTGGCGGAGGCACGGATATAGCAATAGAATCCGCCGACATCGTGCTTATGCGCGGTAATTTAACGGCGGTTGTATCCGCAATCACGCTATCACGCAAAACCATCACAAATATTAAACAAAACCTATTTTGGGCATTCTTTTATAATGTGGCGTGTATTCCAATAGCCATGGGGCTTTGGTTTTTGGCTGGCGGTCCTTTGCTTGACCCAATGATAGCCGCCATTGCAATGTCGCTTTCCAGCGTGTCTGTGCTACTTAATGCCCTACGATTAAGGAGAATTAAATTAAAATAATGAAACCAAATGAGCGCAGAAAAATGATTTTAGAAGCTATAAAACAAAATGATGCACCGCTTTCAGCAACAGCTTTGGCGAGTAATTTTGGTGTTACACGCCAAGTTGTTGTGGGTGATGTTTCTCTTTTGCGTGCCTCTGGACACGATATTATCGCTACTGCCCGTGGCTATATTATTTACGAGCCAAAAAGTGCAGGGGGCTATATTGGCACAATAGCCTGCCGTCATAATGAAGCAGATACCGCAAAAGAGCTGCACACCATTATAGACCTTGGAGCAAGCATTATAAATGTTACTGTGGAGCATGAAATATACGGCGAAATAACGGGCGTACTTAACATTAATACTCACGAGGATGCCGATGACTTTCTTTGTATGGTGCAAAATTCTGAAGCGAAGTTGCTTTTGCAATTATCGCATAACGGCGTGCATTTGCATCAAATTGCCTGCTGTGATAAAACACACTTTGAACAAATCGTACAAGCACTTGATGCCCAAAATTTTTTATATAATGGTGCTTGACAACTTGCTGCCTCCATGCTATACTATACATATGTCTTGACACATATTGAATAACAGGAGGTCTACTATGTCAAACCATCATCAACACATTTTTAAAATTGTAACTGCGGGGCTTTTGATAGCCATTGGTATTATTATACCACTATTTTCGCCGCTTCAGCTGGTTATAGAGCCAGCGTCATACACCCTTGGTGTTCACGTCCCTATTTTTATTGCAATGTTTATTTCCCCGAAGGTTGCCATTGGGGTTGCTCTTGGAACTACCCTTGGGTTTTTTCTGCGTGGACTTCCTATCACAATTGTGCTGCGTGCCGCAAGCCACATTTTTTACGCAGGAATTGGAGCGTACTATCTTTCAAAGGTTGATAAGTTTAATTTAGGTTTTGTAAAATTGAGAGCCTTTTCGCTTGCAATGGCACTTATACACGCCGTTGCTGAAACCGCCGCGGTTTTGGGCTTTTACATTGCCACAGGCTTTCCCGCAAACCAAGGTGCGCTTTGGGTCTTTGGCTTTATAGGTCTTGGCACAATAATACACAGCATGGTTGACTTTGAAATTGCAAACATTATCCGCTTACCTTTGCAAAAACAACGTCATTTTAGACAAATATCACAGCCGTAGTTAATATCATAATGATTTAGTTGAGCACAATGAAGCCGAGCAAAAAATGTCAATGTCTCACTGACTTTTTTGTGAAGACTGATACTAATTCTCATTCAAAATCACAATCTGCTCTCGGTCAAAACGCTCTGCACACAGTGCAGAGCATCCCTCGGCATATTATGTTTTGAAATGGAATTAGTATGAGTTGATGCGAAACTTATATCATTATACCATATACCATATATTTCTTTGTAAAAAGCCTTGACATATGGGTTGTTTGGTGGTACAATGATGGAGCAAGGACTCTATTTATCCCAAGGAAGGGGGCGCATTGTGCTTACTAATATATTTTATTTTGGACACTATCGTGATTTTGCATTGCGTGCCTCTTCGGGTAGCAATAGCAATTTTAACCGTTCGCTTTTAAATAGGGCGCAAATTCAAACAATGCATCGTGCTGAAGGCACATCGGCTGTTCAGCTTAATAAAACGCTGGACAATCGTATTTTGCACTTCGCAAAAGCCCTTGGCGAAAATGTTTTAATTCTAAAAGACTCCGCCCGTATGTTTGCAAACAATATGCAAAGCCTTGATATTGCCGCAAGCGTTGGCAACACCTATAACCAGCTACAATGGATAGAAGAAGATTTGCGCAGTTTCGCATTGTCCTATAATAACCTTAACTACATCCATCAAGCCACGGGACACAGCCAAAACCTCTCCCACCTTACCCATAGCATACGAAATGTAACCCAAGGCAACGAAACCCTGCTGTCGCACCTTGGCATTGTTGTGGCGGACGCTGGCGGGCTTACATACCACGGCATAGGCAACACCGCAAGCCGTGAAATTACACAACAAGCCGCAATGGCATTAAAAAATGCATACGATGCCGCAAGGGACTTCTTGTCGCACCCCATGTCGCATCACATGGAATTTAAAAATTTGAATTACTACTACAATTACACCATAGGCAACACACCAAATGACACATTTAGGCTGTTGGAATCTGGCATTTTGATTGATATTGCTATTTAACAGATTATTAATAATATAGACGTGTAGAGCTAACGCATTTGCGGTAGCTCTATTTTTGTTTAAAAAACACTTGACAGGGGGGGGGGGGGGGGGGGGGCATCAGCAAACAAAAATAGATGACCACCTAAAGGATAAGAAAAAGGCCCAAGCCTTTCTCCGACTCATCTGGTTCGTGTGTCAAGGGAACATGCTTTGGTCTATACTCCAG
>WRBU01000029.1 GCA_009784355.1 Defluviitaleaceae bacterium | reverse complement strand
GGGTCAAAGTCAATAACCAGCACTTTTTTGCCCGCCTGCGCCAAAGCCGCAGAAAGATTTATTGCCGTAGTGGTCTTACCGACCCCGCCTTTTTGGTTTGCTATCGAAATTATCCTACCCATTTTTACCCGCCTTTTGAGAATTTCTAAAAACCTATTATATCACAAAAAAGCAAATCCTGCAACAAAATGTTCCACGGAACATTTCACAGAATTTGCTTTTTATGAAATACAGGTCTATTTTTCAGACTTTTTATTCATAACAAATGTTATTGCGACAACGCCTATAAAAGCCATTATAAGCCATCCATACCATGTTAGGGATGAAACAAAGCTGATGCCGACAACAACAAGTATCACCAAAGCAATTTTTGAAATAGTGCCTTTGTTTTTTAAAAAAGCAGGCAGTTGGTCTTCTATTGTCTTGCCCATTACTATATCCCTTCTCAACGACAAGGTTTCAAAAAATGAAACTGCCAAGACAGCGGCAATGGAAAAAGCGGCAAATATTCCAAAAAATCCAAAAAATCTCCAATTTGAAAACATTTGTACTGTTAAAAAAATTGATAGTGCCGTTGCTGACATGTAAAACAGTCCACGGCGAATTAGCCCCATATACATGTGTCCAAGCCCAGGTAGCCAAGCCAGTATAAATAATATAAATCGGCTGGGAACTTTTACCCCCATATGCCGCCCGCCGTGATACGGCATTGTTGGCGGTGGTGGCGGTATTGGTGGGGCTGTTTCTGAATGTGCTGTGCGGTTGTCACGTGTGTAATCACTTTTATCTATGCCGCCATTTGGGTCATGATGCATATTCAACACTCCTTTTGCAATTTTAATTTCTTGTATTTAGATACGTTGTTTTTTTGCAAAAGTTTGCTGAGTTGCAAAAGTTTTCTACATTTCTTGCGGTGAGCTTATTCCAAGTAGCCCAAGAGCAGTTGCAATAACGGTTTTTGTGCAATGCACCAAATACAATCGAGCCTTTTGTAAATCACCATCTACTTTTAAGATTGGGTTTTCGTGGTAAAATTTATTAAACGCTTGTGCCGCTTGCATTACAAAGCGAGAGATTATATATGGCTCGTATTTTTGAGCTGCTTCCGCCGCTTTTTCTGGGAAGCTGTTAAGAATTTTTGCTAATGCAAACTCCTCATCGGTGGTAAGAAGCGAAAGGTCAGCATCTGCGAAGTCGGTCTGCGCCTTTGCAAGCACGGACGAGCAACGGGCATGGGTATATTGCACATATGGGCCTGTTTCGCCCTCAAAACTGAGCATACGTTCCCATGAAAACTCCACATCTTTTATGCGGCTGTTATACAGGTCGTTAAAAATAATTGCGCCAATGCCCACTTGCTTGGCAACTTTCTCTTTGCTTTCGATGTTGGGGTTTTTTTGCTCTATAATTTCGCCTATTTTTTCAAATGTTTGCTCCAAAAGGTCTTCCATCAACAAAACCTTGCCTTTTCTGGTGGACATTTTGCCCTCAGGCAAATTCATATACCCAAAAGGCACGTGTAAAAGCTGGTCAGCCGCCCAATCGTACCCCATAAGTTCCACAACCTTAAAAACTTGAGCAAAATGCAGTGTTTGTTCGTGTGACGTTACGTACAAGGCTTGTACAAAATTATATTCTTCTTTACGATGCAGTACGGACGTTATATCACGGGTAGCGTACAATGTACCGCCATCGGAACGCAGCACAATGCACGGCGGCATCTTGTACTCCTCGAGGTCAACAATCCATGCTCCTTGGTCTTCTTTCATAACACCGCTTTGTTTTAGCTCCTCAACAACAGGTTGCATCTTATCATTGTAGTAGCTCTCGCCTTGATAAGAATCAAACTCAATACCAAAAAGCTCGTAAATTTTGGCGTATTCCTCCATACTTATATCTTTAAACCACTGCCACAGCTTCATGGCATATTCATCGCCTTGCTCCATTTTTTTGTGCCACGCACGTGCTTCGTCGTCCAGCTCCTTATTGACCTCTACTTCTTCATGGAACTTGACATAAAGACGGTTAAGCTCACGTATGCCGCCCTCATGCACCTCGGCTTCGTTGCCCCAATTTTCGTATGCGGCTATAACCTTGCCAAACTGCGTCCCCCAATCGCCAAGATAATTTATAGAAAAAGAGCGGTATCCCAAAAAGTTAAAAATATTGTAAAGGGCATGTCCTATTACGGTAGAGCGCAAATGCCCCACGTGAAAGGGTTTCGCCATGTTTGGGTGGGAGTAGTCTATAACAATACATCCGCCGTTTCCAATGGTTGCACGCCCAAAATCTTCCCCTTGCGAGCTTATTTTACTCAATACTTCAGGTATATATATATCCCGCTTTACAAAAAAATTCAAGTATGGGCCGGTTTGTTCCACACTTTGAACAAAGCTAGGTGTAGCAATATCACTTTTTAGCTCTGCTGCAATGACCTGAGGGGCCTTTTTCATAGCTTTTGCCAACTTAAAGCAAGGAAAAGAAAAATCACCCAAGTTTGGGTCTGGCGGGGTTTCGATATTCGCCACTACTTCGTCTATATCCATATTTGCAGCTTGTGCCACTATTTTTGCTATCTCGTGTTTAAAATCCATAATTTCCTCCTATGGCAACCTATATGTGTAAAAATAAAAGCGGGACACCGAAGGCGGTGTCCCCTACGGGCATTTATTCATCAATTTGCATGGAATTGCGATTATCCTGCACTTCGCTTAAAATTTCAGTATAGAAGTCTTCAATTTCATGCATTTTATTTGCGTGTTTTTCTATTGTATTTTGCAAGAAATTGTCAAGCTCTTCAAGTTTTTCGCCTATATACCGCACGGTTTCTTGACGCCAATCGTCTGCTTCGGTTTTAGCATCATTTACAATTTCTTGTGCCAATTTTCGTGCTTCTGTGGTTATTTCGTGGTCATTTAGTCTTCTGTCGGCTTCTGTTTGGGCGGCTTTTATAATCATTTCTGCTTTTGTGCGGGCATCAGAAAGATGAGCATCCTTGTCACTTAACACCCTTTTTGCTTGGCTTATTTCAGAAGGCAAGCCTCTTCTCATTTCATAAATAACGCCCCTAATATCATCCATAATACTAAACAGCGAATCTTTGTCCACACTAACTTTTGACGTAAAAACAACGCCACGAGCTGCCTCTATGACCTCATACACACGTTCAACCATATCTTCAATTTTATCAATTTGAGAATTAATGAGTTCCATTATTTGCCCCCTTGCACCAAAATAATTTTTTTGGAACGCCTTGCATTCAAGTTTATTATATCACAGCCTACCGATTTTTTGCAACAATTTTATATGTGTTGCTTCTGGCAGCATTGCATCCACTTTGCCGCCTAATTTTGCAATTTCTTTTACCACTGACGACGATAGGTACGAATATTGCGCATTTGTTGATATAAAAAGTGTTTCTATACTATCATCTAACATTCTGTTTGCCAAAGCCATTTGAAACTCGTATTCAAAATCCGTAACGGCACGAAGTCCACGTATAATAGCATTTGCACCTATACTTTGGGCATAGCTTATTAAAAGTCCGTCAAAAGCGGCGACCTCTACATTGCGTATGTCTTTGCAAACTTCACGAAGCATCTCCACACGCTCTGCCACATCAAACATACACAACTTTGATGAGTTTGTTAGTACAGCCACAATCAGCTTTCGTGCTATTTTTGATGCCCTCTCAATGATGTCTAAATGCCCCAAAGTTACGGGGTCAAAGCTGCCTGGGTATACCGCAATCATAAAATCACCTTTTTGACAAAAAAATCAATTTACTGCTTCCATAGACCTTTTCTTTTAATAAATCCAGTTGGGGATTCGCCGTGTACTCCTCTTTTGAACCTATTTCTAAAACAATAAAGCCGTCACGCGCTAAAATGTTTTGCTCCAAAATTGCGTCAACACATTTTGCGGCAAAATTTTTGAAATAGGGAGGGTCTAAAAATATTATGTCAAAGACTTTTCCATGCAGTTTTTTTAATACTTGAGGTACATCGCCTTTGATAATTGCCGCATTTGTATCAAGTCTTGTTTTTTCAAGATTTTTGCGCAGAAGCTCTATTGATTTTTGCGCAGAATCAACAAAAACACACAATACGGCACCACGGCTTAATGCCTCAATGCCAATGGCTCCAGAACCTGCGAAAATATCCAAAAAACGTGCACCCATAACATCATTTTGTATGATGTTAAACAGATTTTCTTTAACAAAATCCGTTGTGGGGCGAACCCCATCAAATTTTGGCGCATATAATACCGCACCTCTTGCTTTTCCAGAAATCACTCTCATACTATAATTATAACAGATAATTTTTCGCAAGTAAAGGTTTAGTTTATACTAATTCTAGATTAAAACCTATTGTTTGAGGGGGCGACCCAAAACGCCGAACAAGGCGTTTTGGGTTGGTTTTAGCCACCGAAAAAGAATAGGATTTTAATCGGGATTAGTATTATAGCGAAATTTGCTTAATCTTCCCGAGCATTTGTTTTACTTTGTTTAAAAGAGGAGCGTAACTTGGTTGCTGTCCGTCAAATGTCTTGATAGCGGCATCACGAGCCGCCGCTAAAACATCTGTGTCTTTATAAAGATTTGCCAACTGCATTCTTGGCAGCCCGTGTTGTGCTGTGCCAAAAAATTCCCCGGGCCCACGAAGCTCAAGGTCAAGTTCGCTTAAAGTAAAGCCGTCATTTGTTTTTGTCATTGCCTGCATCCGTTTTTGGGTCACTTCATTTTTTGCATCTGTCACCAAAATGCAATAAGATTTTTTTTCACTACGCCCAACCCTGCCACGCAGCTGGTGCAGTTGCGAAAGTCCAAAGCGTTCCGCATTTTCTATCATTATCACCGTAGCATTTGGCACATTAATGCCAACTTCAACCACAGTGGTCGACACCAAAATTTGCACGTCATTTTTCGCAAATGCTTCCATGATTTCATTTTTTTCGGCAGGTTTCATTTTTCCGTGCAATATGCCCACATTATAGTTTGTAAAAACACTGTCCTTTAACTCTTGCGCAAATTTTATTACTTGTGTGATTTCATTTTTGCTTTGCGTCTTTTTTTCGTTTTCGTCATCGTCTTTTTGTATCAATGGGCAAATTATATATGCCTGATGCCCTTGGTCTATTTCTTTTGCAATAAATGAAAAGATGCGTTGATGATAGGACTTTGTTACTGAATAGGTGTCTATTGGTTGCCGTCCGGGGGGAAGCTGGCGTATTGCAGATATATCCATATCCCCATACAGCACCATTGCTAAACTTCGGGGTATTGGGGTTGCAGTCATTACGAGGGTATGAGGTATGCTCCCTTTTTCAGTTAATGCGGCACGCTGACGCACGCCAAAGCGATGCTGTTCGTCTGTAATAACCAGTCCCAGTTTGCTAAATGTTACATTCTCTTGCAAAAGCGCGTGAGTGCCTATTATTATATCAATTTCACCAGCTTCTAGGCGGTTTTTAATGTTCTTTTTCTCACTCGCCTTTAAAGAGCCGTTTAACAAAGCACAATTAATTCCAAATGGTTCAAAAATTTTTGTAAAGGCTTGATGATGTTGCACAGCAAGGGTTTCCGTTGGTGCCATCACGGCGGCTTGTGTTTTGTTTTTGACCGCAAGATAACAAATTATCATTGCTACGGCAGTTTTTCCGCTTCCCACATCCCCTTGCAACAGGCGGTTTAAAGCATACCCCGAGGAAATATCTGCTGTAATTTCTTGCACGACTTTTAACTGGTCGGGGGTAAGCTCAAATGGTAGTGCTGCCAATATGGGGTTTATATCCATATAATCCCATTTATTATCTTCTAAAATTTTGTGTTTTAGTTGCCCTTTTGCCATAAACATTGCAGATTGCATTAAAAATAATTCGTCAAAAACAAGCCTTTTGCGGGCGGTAAAATAATTTTCGGCAGAGCTTGGAAAATGGATGTTTTCCACAGCAAAGCTCCTCCCGCAGAGCCCTTGGGAAGTAATTATTTTTTCGGGCAAAAATTCTTCGATTTGGTCTTTTATTGAGTCAAGGGCTTGTTTTATAATTGGACGAATAATTTTTTGAGTAAGTCCGCTTGTTAGGCGATATACAGGCACAATACGCCCTGCGGACAAGTTCGCATCGCCTACCCTTTCCCACTCGGGGTTTTCAATAGAAACGCCGTGGGCATCCCACGAAACTCTGCCCGAAATATAGTATTTTTCGCCCGCCTTAAAAGACGTTGACATATAGGGTTGGTTAAACCAAGTAATTGCAACCCGTCCTGTGTCATCACAAAAATTAATACGTGTTATAGTTTTCCCCGACACATTGCGGGTAGCTACGATTCCGTGCTGCCAAACAAGCACCGTAACCATCTGCCCGTGGTACAATCCTGCAACTTTTGAGATTTTACTACGGTCTAAATAATCCCTAGGAAAAAACTCTAAAAGGTCGCCTATGGTTTCAATGCCAAGACGACCCAAAATAGCTTGTCTTTGCTCTCCTACATTTTTGAGCACTGAAATATTATCGGTTAAAAGCATTGTAACACCTTATTCCGTCGAGAAAATATAGTTGTACACAGTCTGCCCGCCATGTGCCGTCGTTGCCTCGCATTTCGGGAAATTTTGAGCAATATATTCTTCAATTTCTGCCGTTTGTCCTTCTTCGGCATTAGCACCTGCAAAAATTGTAATAATATCTCCGTATACTTTCATCATTTTATCCAACAATTCTTTGGAAGCCGTGCTGATATTATTGCACGAACAAACAATTTTACCATCAAGAATGCCTATATAATCGCCTTCGTAAACAATTTGTCCGTCTAGTTCCGTATCACGCACCGCAATAGTAACTTGCCCCGTACAAACGTCTGAAAGGGCGGCTTTCATATCTTCAATATTACCAGCAAAACTTTCCTCGGGAAGATAGTTCATCAATGCAGCAATGCCTTGAGGCATAGTTTTTGACGCAATAATAGACACATTCTGCTGCTCACAAAGATGCACTGCCTGCTCTGCCGCCAAAATTATATTTTTATTGTTGGGCAACACAATAACATTATCTGCATTGACATTTGCCACAGCCTTTGCAATATCCTCCGCCGACGGATTCATGGTTTGGCCGCCTTCTATAATGCAATCTGCCCCAAGACCAAGAAAAATTTCTTTAAACCCGTCACCAGAGCATATTGCGACCACCCCAATGTGCTTTCTGGGTTCGGTTGAAGTTGCTTCTGAGGATGAGGTTGCATTATGGTGCTGCAAACGCATGTTGTCGATTTTTATACTACTCAAAGGCCCGTGAAGCATAGCCTTTTCCATAACAGCCCCGGGGTTGTCCGTATGTACGTGTATTTTTACAATTTCGTCATCCGCCACAAGAGCAACGGAATCTCCCACAGTTTCAAGATATTCGATAAACCCAATTTGGTTTGCTTCGCTAAAATTTTGCACATTGATAAAAAATTCGGTGCAATATCCAAATGTGATGTCTTCGGGATTTATGTTTGCAAGAGCGGAAAAGTCCTCCGATAATTCTTGGGTTGAGCTGTCGTCTTCAATAATTTGCGGGTTTTGAGCATGTATGCCCTCCATAGCTCCGCCCAAAAATACCATAAGCCCATCGCCGCCACTGTCAACAACGCCCGCCTGTTTCAAAACAGGCAACATTTCAGGCGTACGTTTTAGCATCACATGCCCTTGGGCAATAACCTCCCTAGCAAACGCTCCAATATCATCGGTTGCGCGGGCGTACCTAGCAGAAACCTCCGCCATATGCCGTCCAACCGTAAGAATCGTTCCTTCTTGCGGGCGCATAACGGCTTTGTATGCGGTTTTTGATGCTTGCTCAAAAGCGGCTGCGATTTCTTTTGTGCCAATTTCTGTCAATCCTTCCAATGCTTTAGAAAAACCTCGGAAAAGTTGTGAAAAAATTACACCAGAATTTCCCCTCCCGCCACGAAGCGCACCATTTGCTGCTGCCTTGGACACAACAAAAATATCTGCATCGTCTGCCAACTTCGCCACTTCACGGGCTGCCGCAAGGGCAGTCAGCGACATATTTGTGCCTGTGTCCCCGTCGGGAACAGGAAAAACATTAAGCGAATTTATTCTCGCCTTATCCGCAACTAGAGCGTTTGTGCCGCAGATTATCATTTTGCGGAGCAACCCGCCGTCTATTTTTGTAATTTTTGATATGCCTTCTGAACTAGACATTAACTTTCAGCCCTTCCACAAAAACATTAACAGCGCAAACACTTATGCCGCAAGTGTCCTCAACTCTGTATTTCACTGCACTCATAAGCGATTCACAAATAGCAGTGATATTTGTTCCGTATTCGGCAATTACGTGCACATCAATTATCAGCGAATTTTCATTTACGGTCAACTTTAAACCTCTTGTTAGGTTCTCCATTTGCAAAAGACGGACTATGCCATCTTTCAAATTTTTTGTCGCCATGCCAACAATGCCGTAACTTTCCATTGCTGCAAGACCTGCTATCGTTGCAACAATCTCGCTGTTTATAGCTATCGTCCCAAGTTCGTTTTCAATTTTTAATGGCATATATTATAACCCCTCTCCTTTAAATGCAAGTATTACAGCTGCTTGCCTTATATAATTCTATGAGAACACATTCTAGCATATTTCATAAAAAAATGCAATACTATAGCGAGCGCACCTCGAAACAGTGAATGCAAGCCATGAAATATCGATGTTTCACCGATTTTTAAGGCGCAGTCATTCACTGATTTAGAGGACGCTCACTGCACCGATTTAAAATGCCGGTGTGATATGCAATGGCAGTTTTCCAGCTTGTTGAGTTGATTTTTATTAAAGATTTTTGGCTCAATGGAAGGTCTTGGATGTATTCGTTGTAAAAATCTACCAAACTGCCGCCTTCGGCATTGGCGGCATCACCAAGGACTATTACGCCGCTTTGGTTCAATAAATACACAGCATGACCCGGCGTGTGTCCGGGGGTATGCATAACCTCTATACTTCCACAAATTGGAATAATCTCACCGTCATCCAGCTCATGGTCAATTTTTACTCTATGTGCTGCCACCATTTTTACGGCATTGTCAATTTGCTCTTTTCCTGCTTCGTCTTGCTCGCCGTATTTATCTAGGCGTTGTTGCAATTTTACAGGGGTTTTGCGTCCATCAATATACGGTGCTTCGTCTTTGTGGGCAAGCACTTTTGC
>WRBU01000028.1 GCA_009784355.1 Defluviitaleaceae bacterium | reverse complement strand
CAAGACGATGCGCAAAAGGTGCTGGAATTTGCCATTGAAGCCGGCTCAGAAATTTCTCAAACATATATTTTGTTGTCAGATATTTACGCTGCGCAAAGGAATACCCGTGCTTTAATTGCTCTAAAAAATACCCTCGACACCCGTAACATGCCCGGTAAAAAGACTGCCCTAGACCATATAGAAACGCTTTTGTAATCTCATTTCGTGTTTAAAAAATAACCCCCCACAATTCTTGCCGAAAAGTGGGGGGTTATTTTGCTATAATATGAACATAGTCCATATGTGACATAATCAGCTTTTATTCGCTGTCTTCTTCACTTCTCATTACAGTAAAGCTACGACCGCATCTGCGGCATCTTTGGGTATTGCCTTCAAAAATCCAGTCGCAAGACAACGTTCTTGTATCGCCGCACCTTGAACATCTCTCTTGGCAAGGGTTTGGAGTGGAGACCCAATTACATTGAGTTCCTGTTGACAAACCGCAATCAAGGCATCTAGTGTTGCAGTTGCCGAATGTATGCCATGAATGAAAAGGGCCTAACACTCGGTAGCCACTTCCCCAATTCCTGCTACAAGCAGAACATTCGTAAACAACATGCTCTATAAAAGCCCAGCACCTACTAGGGTCGGAATAAGGAGCCGAAGAAACTACTCTTGAAACAATATTATTGCATCTAGGGAAACAAAAAGCTGATAATGGGTCTATTGCATCAAAGTTTGTAGCTTCAAAATGATGGAGCTGTAGTTGTTCAATTTCATACATTATTTTTTGGTCATGGTATTCAATTTGCTGCATTAGGCTTTCTAGTTGATGTCTGTTGACGTGGTTATCAAGCCAAAAGGAAATGTCAACGTCTGAAAATAACTCATACAATTCATTAAATTCATAACGCAATGCTCTATACCCATCAATTAGTTCGTAAGATAATGAAGTGTTAGTATCTATACAGTAATCATCAAATTCACACAAGAACAAGAAATCATAATGTATTTCGTGCTCCTGCTCTACGTCTGCGTGCAAAGGCATCAAAAATGAGAAAGCAACTGAAAAAATTAACAAGCCTGATAGCAAAGTCCTAGCTACTTTCTTCATCAAAAATCATCCTTTCATAATAGTCTTGTTTGAGATTTTAACTTGTGTGCCTTAGTCGGCAAAATTACTATTTCATCAATGCTTGCTTCCATAGGCAACACCTCCAATAAGTTTCCATATTTTTCATACTTACATTATAGTCAAGATTATAGATAATGTCAAGAGTTTTTGGTTCAATTATTAGAATTTATTACAACCACCCAAACCATTTGGCATATTTAAAAAGGACACTAATGTAGTGTCCTTTTTAAATATATCTGGGTGAGAGGATTTGAACCTCCGACCTCCAGCACCCCATGCTGGCGCGCTACCAAGCTACGCTACACCCAGATTACCATTCATACCGCAACATCAAAGCGGCACGAAGAGTATTTTATATTATTTTGCAAGTGGTGTCAAGAGTTTTTTGAATTTTGACCGTGTTCATGCTAATTCTAGATTAAAACCTGTTGTTTGAGGGGGCGAGCCAAAATGCCGAGCAAGGCGTTTTGGGTTGGTTTTAGCCACCGAAAAAGAATGAGATTTTAATCAGGATTAGTATCGTCTTGGCTGCCGAATTTTTTTTGCTCGTAATACGCCATTGTGCTGTCAAAAATGTCTTTTAGCAAGGCGACAACGGGGATAGCCAGTATCATGCCAAGCATCCCAGCAATAGCACCACCCACAATAATGCTGATTATAACCAAAAGAGGTGAGAGTTTAAACGAGCTGCCCAAAAGGCGGGGCTGGATAAAATGCACGTCTATTTGCTGTATACCAATAAGCACTGCGGCGGATATTGCGCCCATGGTGAAGCCTTGAGTAAAGCCAATGACCAAAATGGCAATAGCCGTTGCTACAATAGAGCCAAACATAGGTATATAGTTAAAAACGCCAAGCATAATGCCAAGCACCAGCGCAAAAGGCGAGCCCATGAAAAACATAGCAATAGTTGCCATTGTTCCAAGAATAAGCCCGTCTACAGTTTGGGTTTTAATGTATTGTCGGAAGTATTTATTTAGCCTAAATGTCGCTTCGTGGGTCACCTGAGCGGTGTTTTTTGATGCAAAAATCCTAAACAAATTGCCAGCGAAAGCCTTGATTTTATCTTTTTCAACCAAAATATACATTGAGGATATAAAGGCGATAACGCCGCCAAATAGTGCATTGCCAAAGCCCATAACCGCATTCCACGGACGTTCGAGCGTTTCAAGGCTAAAATCGGCAAAAACATTGCCAAGTGCCGTCCAAATAATTTGTGGGTCTAGGTCTTCAAAGATGCCAAAACTGTTGAGATTGTCGATAAAGGCCACAACACCTTCCCAATACATATCCAAATTGTCGATAAAAAAGAGAATGCTGTCCACAACAGTAGGGATGATGAAGCTGAGGGCAAGGGCAATTATACCCAAAAACGCCAAAAGCACAATTATAACGCTTAATCCCCGTTGCCTATGGATAATAAAGCGGTTTGTAGACCTATTTAAAAGCCTTTGAACGCTTCCGCAAGGAATATTTATTATATAGGCTACCAAAAATCCGTAAAAAAACGGAGAAATAACGCCCCATACCCATGAAATGGCATTAGCGAAAACATCCAATGAGCTTATAACACGATAGGCGACGATAATTGCCACCGCAAGGAAGAAAAACGGTATTAATTGTTTGGTTTTTTCTATAATTTGGGATTTTGACATTTTAGCTCACCTCGTTTTTCAAAAAGGGCGGCATATTAAGCCTACGCCGCCCTTACAGCTTTCAATTACATCTTAAAACTGAAAATAGCTATTAAAAAAGCTAAGGTCAATTTCTGGATATAGCACATAATTGCCAAGCAATGCTTTAATTTCAGCAATAGCATCATTTTTCACGGCTTCGTCAATAATATAGTTACGCTTTGAAGCAGCACCTGATTTTGTTGCGGCAGGCTTTGCTGCCTTTAACACACATGCAATAATAGCGGCTATTTGGCGCATGTCGGCAGTATTCATGCCAAGGGTTGTAAGGGCGGGCGTACCCAACCTTAACCCAGATGCCAAAAGAGGGCCCTGTGGGTCAAAAGGTATTGTATTGCGGTTTAGCGTCATTCCGCATTCTCTTAATGCATATTCGCCTTGAAAACCCGTAAGCCCAAGCGGAGCAATGTTTACAAGCACAATGTGATTATCCGTACCGCCTGTTAAAACAGTAAGTCCTTCATCAACCAAGCCCGCAGCAAGGGCTTGTGCATTTTCAATAACACGTTTTGCATAATCTTTAAATTCTGGCGTATTTGCCTCTTTAAAAGCAATGGCTTTTGCCGCCATTACATGCGGCAATGGTCCGCCAAGCACGTGAGGGCATCCTTTGTCTACTTGCTCTGCAAATTCGTCATCACAAAGCACCATGCCGCCACGTGGGCCACGTAAAGTTTTGTGGGTTGTTGTTGTTAAAATGTGGGCATATGGCACAGGATTATTAGCCCCCGCAATAGCACCGCCAGCAACAAGCCCTGCAAAATGCGCCATGTCTACCATCAAGACGGCATTTACCTCATCCGCCATTTCACGCATTTTATTATAGTCTATGTTGCGGGTATAAGCCGAAAAGCCCACAAGAAAAATTAATGGCTTAATTTCGTGTAACTGCTTACGAAGCTCCTCATAGTCCAAAAGTCCCGTTTCTTTGTCAACATGGTAGGCGTGTGCGTCAAACATTAGTGCAGACGCATTGTGGCGGAAACCATGGGTTAAATGCCCGCCGCTGTAAAGGTGCATTCCCAAAAGTTTTTGGTTGCCCATCTCTTTGCGGATTTCGCTCCATTGTTCGTCTGTTAAATTTAAAATATTTGTTTCGTTTAATTTTTCAAGGGCAGGTGTTTGCACTCTTTTGCGCAAAATCGCCCAAAAGGCAACCAGATTTGCATCTGCGCCAGAATGAGGTTGGACGTATGCGTGCTTTGCTCCAAATAATTTCATTGCTTCTTGCCTTGCAATATCCTCAATGTCGTCTACATTATCACATCCAGCGTAGTAGCGTGTTTTAACAAAGCCTTCGGCATATTTATCTGTCAATAAATTTGCCATTGCAGATTGAACATTCGGCGAACAAAAGTTTTCGCTGGCAATAAGTTTTAAATGACTGCGTTGGTCGGCAAGTTCTTTAATAATGCTTTGCGCAATTTGCGGACTGCCTTTTGCCACAGCATCAATGTTGGCGGTAAAAGTCAGCATTTCAGCATTAAGCTCTTTTCCAGATGCGGCTTGTAAATAATCTTTTAATATTTCCATCAAAATTTCCTCCTAAAAATGTAAATGATTTCACTATACAACCATTATAATCCATTAAGCAGATAATTTCAAGAAATATTTATATTGATATTTTGTAAAATTGATGTTACAATAGGTTAAGTAGGCAAGTATTGACTTTGATGAATATTCGGGGTGAGATTATGGGCAGTACGCATACATCAGAAATTGAAGTTATATACAGAGATTTTTTGCGCAATAATAGCAATATTATTGCGCAACTAACAGATGCTTTGCAAGTAAATGATTTTAAAACAGCACATCGTTTGGCACACACCACAAAAAGCCTTTGCGCAATAATGAACGAGAAATCTCTCAAAGATATTTCAAAAAGAATCGAAGAAAAGTTACGGCGTGATGAAATCCCCGCAGCTTTGGAAATACAAGAATTTGAGCGTGAAGCCATAAAATTGTTAGAATATATAAAATGCTATCTTAAAAATAATTCTTTGACAAACGTACCAAAGGATAATTTCGACTTTGATAAAACAGTTGCCGAAGAGTTTTTGAGTAAATTAGAGCATGATTTGACATTAAAGCGCGGGAATGTGCTTGATGCAATCGATTATTTACAAAAAATTCCAAACACTGATGAGTTAATCATTTGTATCGAAGATTTTGAATTTGGAAAAGCACTTGACGAACTTAAACATTTGCGTCAAAAATTGGGAGTATAGCTCATGTCTACAATAAAAAAGGGTAAAATTTTGGTCGTTGATGACACCCCTATGATTTTACGTATTATCAACGATATCCTAAAAAATGACTACGATATAATTGTAACAAAATGTGGCGAACAGGCAATAAAATTAGCAAACGAAAATATCCCCGACCTTATTTTGCTTGACATAATAATGCCTAATATATCAGGTTTTGATGTGCTAAAATCCCTTAAAAGCAACCTCAAAACAAAAAACATACACGTTATTTTAATAACAGGCGGCAACGGCGAAAACACCGAGGCCGAAGGTTATGCTGCAGGAGCCACAGATTATATCACAAAGCCTTTTGTACCATCAGTGGTTAAACATAAAGTTGACTTCATTATAGAGCATGTCGCTATTAAAAGAAAGTTAATGAAGTTAGCTTTACAAAACGGCGAGGAGATTAAGACATGATTGAATCAGTTAATGAAAAGCAAAGAGAGCGTGTGCTGATAGTAGACGATACGCCGGCTCATTTGCGTTCGCTCAGCAAAATTTTAACAGACCTTTACGATGTCATCGTAGCAAAAACAGGCGAAGATGCTATTGAAATGATTGCTAAAACCGATATAGACCTTATTCTGCTTGACCTTGTGTTGCCTGGAATGACAGGATTCGAGGTTTTGGCAAAACTTAAAATTTCCGAAGAAACCAAGCATATTCCTGTCATTTTTATCACATCAAGCGACAACCATGAAGATGAAATGCAGGGGCTTGCCCTTGGCGCATCGGATTATATCCGCAAGCCTTTTATTGACATTATTGTAAAAATGCGCATTGCATTGCAAATACAGCTTATAAAACAAATGAAAATTATTGAGAGCTATGGTTTTAGAGATGGTTTGACAGGAGCAAACAACCGCCGTAGTTTTGACCAAAGCATTGTAAGAGAGTGGAGCAGAGCCGCCCGTAACCAAGAATGGCTTGGTATGCTTATGCTTGACGTGGACTTTTTCAAAAAATTTAATGACACCTACGGGCATTTAAACGGCGACATATGTCTTAAAATGGTGGCGGATGTCATGCGTAATACTGTAAAGCGCGGAGGCGACCTCGTTTTTAGATGGGGCGGCGAAGAGTTTGTGGTTATACTGCCCAACACACCCCTTGAAGGTGCTGTTGCTGTGGCAGAGCAAATAAGGGAAAATATTGCAAAAACACCAATGCATATTGACGGCGAAGATGTTTTTGTAACCATAAGCATTGGTGTTGACTCCATTATTCCAAAAGCCGAAAGCCGAAAGGCAGACTTTGAAAATTTTTATGAAAATATTGATAAAGCTCTGTATAAAGCAAAGTCAAACGGGCGCAACCGTGTGGAAGCGGCGCAAAAATAATTAAAAATTTATATAATATTATATAAAAACGCTGCAACAAGCACAAGTCCTGTTACTATTAATGCTATATTCAGCTTTTTGTCCACAGAATTTTTAGGCGGCTTTGAATTGCCGTCTTTTTTTGTGTTGTTACGCAGGCTGGATGGCTCGCTTTGCCCGTATTTTTCTGCCAATTTTTGCTGCAATGTTTCGCCGCTTATAATGCGCTCGGCTTCTTTTACAAAGTCTATTTCAGCCATACCCGCCGCCTGCGGGCGAAGTATAAAAATAGCCTGCTCGTAGCATTTGCTGTTATCACCTTTTAACAAAACAATTTTGCGGTTAGTATTGTCCATGTCATCCTCCTAAAATTTTCCATTTTTTAGGATTATGGTATTAATTTCCATTTTTTAAACATTAAGACAGTAAAGGCTTCTTTTATAAAAAAATTTCGAGAAAAATGGAAAGTATGCTTGACATAAATTTTATTGGGTGTTATACTGATGTTAAGCAAACTTTCCATAAAGGAGCGTGGTGTATTGAAAAACCGATTGGAAGAAATACGAAAGCAAAGCGGAGTAAAGCAAGAAGAGCTTGCTGTAGCACTCGAAGTATCCCGTCAAACAATTGGTTCTCTTGAAAACGGACGATATAACCCATCAATAATTTTGGCATTCAAAATTGCAAGGTATTTTGGCATGAGTATTGAAGAAATTTTTATTTATGAGGAGGAAGCAAAATGAAACACATTATAAGGAAGCACACTTTATCAGTAGGTATTGTAATTTTTGCAATAAGCTCCGCTACAAGACAGCTATTTCCACAGGCTTTTGATGCAGACATTACGCACTTTGTGGCAGGTATGGGAGCAGGGCTTATGTTTGTTGGTGTTATTTTCACTATAATTTTCAGAAACAGCAACAACAGCCCTGAAGCAATAAAAAGCAGGACAATAGAAAAAAATGACGAGCGCAACATTCGCATACGGGAAAAAGCGGGATATGCAAGCTGGCATATAACTCTTATACTGCTTGTTATTATGGCTCTTGTGTTCGTTTTTACAAATAATCCGCTTGGTTACTGGCTGTCTGCTGGTGCTGCCGTCTTACACAAGTTGTTTCTTTTAGGTTTTATGTCATTGTATAATAAAAAAATGTAATAATAAAAAGGGCGAGCAATGCTCGCCCTTACATATGTCTGTCGCTATTCCAGTTATTTGCGGACTTTAAATTTCACAACCAAATTTTGCAATGAGGTAGCTTGGGCAGATAGCTCTTCGCTAACCGAAGCATTGTCTTGTACGGCTGCATAATTCTCGGAAGAGCCGTGATGTACCACATCCATGCTCTGTCTTATTCTGCTAATTTCATCTGCTTGCTCGCCTGAAACAGCGGCAATATTGGCAATTACACCTGTTACGTCAGAGGTTACGGTTAGAATTTCTCTTAAGGCTTGGGTAGTTTGAACGGATTTTGCCATCCCCTCATCCACCCGTGCAAGCGACGCAGAAATCATGTCGGATGCTTCTTGGGCGGCCTTTGCGCTGCGTCCTGCCAAATTACGCACTTCCTCAGCTACTACTGCAAAGCCCTTTCCGTGGTCGCCCGCCCTCGCCGCTTCTACCGAGGCATTAAGAGCCAAAAGATTGGTTTGGAAGGCTATTTGGCTAATTATATCTGCCACTTTCGCAATTTCATTAGAGGACTCTTTAATTTCCTCCATTGTATCGGACATTTCTTTCATAAGGCTGCCGCCCTTGGTGGCAACCTCTTGAGCCTGCATTGAAAGTGTGCTTGCAGCTTCTGCATCTTGCGCATTTTTCTGAGTCTTACTTGAAAGCATCGTAACTGCCTCGTTCACCTCGGTGATAGATGCCGTTTGCTCTTCCAAAGTGGCGGCTAGTCTTTGGCTGGATTGAGATATTAATTCCGCGCCCGACTCTAAATTCATTGTTGACGTTTGAATTTCTCCAATTAAGTCAGATATATTATCAATCATTACCTCCAAAGACTGCTTAATAGCGGAAAAATCTCCTCTAAACGTCTGTTTTGGCGTAACGTCAAAATTCTTATTTGAAAACTCACCTAAAATTTCTGAAATTTCTGCAACATATTTTGAAATAAAACCAACGCCATATTCCAGCGTGCGCCCAATTTTATCGTATGCGGCGGCGGCGGCGGCGGTGTCCTCGTCATGGGGTTCGGGTTTGAAGACAAATTCCAAAATACCTTGCGACAATCCTTCGTCAAGATGACGCTTGATGTCAAGAGCTTCAAAATCTTGATATGCACCAATTTTTTGCGCTTTTTCTTGAGATTTGACAATATGGGTTACGTCAGCAGTAACAAGCACCGAGCCAATTCTTTGTCCACTTTTGTCGCACAATGGCTCAAATACATATTCTTCAATAATTGTTTCTCCATTAGTCAAAGTTAGGGGTGCTCTAAAGGTTTGTTTCGTACCGCTTGACGCTACCTCCATACCTACTTTTGCCGCTTGGGCATTGGCATCGCATGGCCAAGACTGGTTTAAGGTCTTGCCCAAAGTTCCCTCAAGCGTGAAGCCTTGCTCAACAAAATGCTTATTCATAAACAAAGTTTGAGATTGTCCGTTAAAGGCGGCAAAAGGCACAGGCACATTGTCCATGTAGCCCATAATAGTATCAACAATACGATTGATGGTTTCCAAAACTTTGCGGGCATCACCTGAAGCATTATTTATCCCAGCACGGGCGTACCAATTATCCGTGGTTATTGCTTGCTCAATACGTTCAGCTTCTCTTAATAAATTCGCCATTTCGGTTTGGCTTGCCTCATAGGCACTCTTTATTTCACTTTTTTTCATAAGAATCCGCCCATTCATTATTATTTTGTAAATCAATTATACACAGCGCAGGGGGCGTTGTCAAACTTTTTTTAGTATACCCTTGTTTGGATAATAAAATTTATTTTCTATCAAGAATACGAAGTACAAGTACAGTCATGTCGTCGTTTATATTTTTCCCGTAATTCCGCTTTCCTTGCTCCAAAATATGTTCTGCCATGTCTTGAGGATT
>WRBU01000027.1 GCA_009784355.1 Defluviitaleaceae bacterium | reverse complement strand
GAACAAGCCGCCATCGCCGAGATCCTCTCAGATATGGATGCGGAAATTGACACATTGACAGCAAAGCTAAATAAAGCACGATATATCAAGCAAGGTATGATGCAAGAATTGCTCACAGGCAAAATTAGGCTTGTAGAGCAGGATACAAGCATCGAAACAGCGAAGGCTAAATAAAGGGGGCGAAGTTATGCCAAATGCAAAAATAGGGCAAACAGAACGCACAACTCAGAAAAATGTTATAGCATTATTTAGTAACCCCGAGTTTCTAGGATATTCTTATCTTGGGGATTGGACCGACCGCGAGAACTATAACATCGAAACGAACTTGATGACCGCAAACTTAAAAAAGCGTGGGTACGGCGATACGCTCATTCGTCGAGCCATTGAAGAGTTGCGGCAAACCGCATTATGTAATAATGGGCGGGAGTTATATGCTGTTAATAAGGCTGTTTATAGCTTGCTCCGTTATGGTGCAAAAGTAAAGGACGATAACGGCGACATCAAAACCGTATATTTTATTGATTGGAAGCAGGTCGGCAACAACGATTTTGCCATCGCAGAAGAAGTAACTATTTTGGGCGGTGTAATGGACAAGCGTCCCGATTTGGTTGTTTATGTCAATGGCATTGCGCTTGCTGTGATTGAGTTAAAGCGTAGCTCGATATCCGTTTCTAACGGCATCCGACAAAATATCACAAACCAACGTGACGATTTTATCGCACCGTTTTTCTCCACTATTCAATATACTTTCGCAGGCAATACAAGCGAAGGCGCTCGTTACGGAACAGTGCTTACGCCAGAAAAATATTATTTGGAATGGAAAAACTACATTCCTGCTGCAAACGAAAAGTACGTTGACGAATTAGGTGCGGATATTCGTCGTGTTTGTGAAACGCTGCCCGACAAGCTCGACTGGCAGCTTTATAGTATGTTCCGAAAAGAACGCTTTTTAGAGTTGATACGAGATTTTGTTATCTTTGATAAAGGCGTTAAGAAAGTTTGTCGCCACAATCAGTATTTTGGAATAAGACAAGCACAACTTCGTATTGCAGATGGCAAGGGCGGCATCATTTGGCATACACAAGGAAGCGGCAAAACATTATCGATGGTCTGGCTGTCTAAGTGGATATTGCGAAACAACCCCAATGCCCGTGTGTTGATAATCTCTGACCGTGACGAACTGGATAAAAAAATTGAACAAAATTATGGCGACGTTGATATGCATATTAAACGAACTCGAAGTGGATATGACCTAATCGCAAGATTAAACAATTATGATGACAGATTAATCTGTTCGTTAATCCACAAATTCGGACGATGCGGCTCTGACGTATCTGACCTTGATTATGACAAGTTTATCGAGGACATAATGAAATCATTGCCTTCTGATTTTAGTGCAAAAGGCGATTTTTATGTGTTTGTTGACGAGTGCCACAGAACACAATCCGGCAAACTTCATAAGGCAATGAGGGCGATTCTTCCAAGTGCTGTACTTATTGGCTTTACAGGAACACCTTTGCTTGTTAAAGATAAGAAAACCAGCATCGAGGTGTTTGGTGGCTATATACATACATACAAATACGACGAAGGCGTAACGGACGGCGTTGTTCTTGACTTGCGATATGAAGCACGTGATATACCGCAAGATATCACATCACAAGATAAAATAGACATATGGTTTGAAGCAAAAACTCGTACGCTAACAGACAAAGCAAAGGCAAGACTGAAACAAAAATGGGGTAGCTTGCAAAAGGTATTTAGTTCCGCAGACCGGCTTGAAAAAATCGCAAGCGATATTATTTTCGATATGGAAACAAAGCCTCGATTATCGGATGGTTCGGGTAATGCGTTATTAGTAGCAGGAGATATTTATTCTGCTTGTCGTTTTTATGGAATTTTTAGAAGCAAAGGCTTTAAGAGTTGTGCTATAATCACAAGCTACAATGTTGCACCTGGGAATCTTCGTACTGAGGATGTAGGCGGAGATGAGGATACCGAAGAAATCACCAAGTACGAAACATATGTAAAAATGCTTGATGACCACGGATATGACATCAAGCGTATTGAGGAGTTTGAAGACAGCATTACTGAGAAATTTATTGAAGAGCCTGCCAGTATGCGGCTTCTTATCGTTGTGAATAAACTTTTAACAGGTTTTGATGCACCGCCCTGCACATATCTATATATTGACAAACACTTACAAGACCACGGATTATTTCAAGCGATTTGTCGCGTAAATAGACTTGATGGCGAAAGTAAAGACTTTGGATATATTGTTGACTACAAACAACTATTTGGCAATCTGGAGACAGCTCTTCAAACATACACAGTAGGAGCCTTCGAGGGATATGCACTTGAAGATGTCGAAGGCTTATTAAAAGACAGACTTACGGAAGCAAAAAAATATTTAAATGTAACGCTTGAAGAATTAGATAGTTTGTGCGAGGGTGTAGCTCTCCCGCGTGATGAAATCGACTATATTCGCTATTTTTGCAGTGAAAGCGGAGGCGATGACGAGGAAGATGAAACTTATGCACGTTTGCGTGAGCAGTTATATAAATTGATTAATCGCTTGGTTCGGGCATACGCAGATGTCAAAGCTGATATGAGTGCGGTCGGATATACCTCTGTTGAGCAAGTGGGCATTGAAATAAAAGTTAATTTTTATCTTAAATTGAAGGCAACAATCGGACAAGCAAGCGGCGATAAAATCGACTTCAAGATGTTTGAACCAGGTATGCGTCATCTTATTGACACATACATTGTTGCAAGCGATGCGAAATCGCTTGGCATAGTAGACGATTTTACGCTTCTTGATTTTATTATGGCACAAAAAGATAAATTAGAATCGGAAAATCGAGGGAAAGAAGCTGCTGCAGAAGCCATAGAAAATAACATCCGTCGTAAAATCGTTGCCAAGATGCCTATGAATCCTAAATATTACGCACGAATGTCCGAAATACTGGAGCAGGTTATACTTGACCGCAAAAAAGGCGTTGTTGCATACAAAAGCCTACTTGAATTATACGCAGAACTTGCAAAAAATTCTATAAGCCCAGAGAAGAATAGCCATTACCCTAAAAGTATACGTGGAAGTGGCTCGCTTCGGATGTTTTATGATAACTGCGGAGAGGATGAAAAACTGGCTCATAAATTGGATATTGCTGTTCGCAAAAACAAACAAGATGGCTTTAGGACTAATCAGGTAAAACAAAACAAAATTAGGCGAGCTTTATCTTGCATTATCGATGACATTAACGAAGTTGAGCGACTATTTAAGTTGATAATGGCTCAGGAGGAGTATTAATGGTCATAAGCGGAATTGACATTCAAGTAAATCGAAAAAAAATAAAGAATATGCACTTGTATGTAAAGCCTCCAAATGGCACTGTTTCTGTATCGGCTCCACTTAATATAAAGGATGATGCGATAGAAAGATTTGTGTACACGAAGATAAGCTGGATTAAAACACAACAAGCCAAGTTTGCAAGTCAGCTTCGTCAAACCGAACGGAGATACGTGTCGGGAGAAACATTGTATCTTTGGGGTAAGCAATATTTTTTGCAAGTAGATTTTGGTAACAAGAACAATATAACGCTATCAGGTAATACAGTATTATTGACTGTTCGTCAAGAAAGCACAGTCAAGCAACGCGATAATTTCGTTCGTGAATGGTATCGGGAACAGTTGAAATGCGAAATCATCCGCTTGTTACCAAAATGGGAGGATATGACAGGTTTGAAATGCGATTCATGGCAGACGAAATATATGACAAGCAAGTGGGGAACTTGTAATCTTGTGAAGAAAAAACTTTGGTTCAATCTCCAACTCGCCAAAAAACCTATTGAGTGTCTTGAGTTCATTATTTTACACGAGCTGATTCATCTCAAAGTTAAAAACCATAATGCAGAATTTACAGCATTAATGGATAAATATATGCCTTTGTGGAAAGAGATTAAAAAAAAGCTCAATGTGCAAATACTGGATTACTGGGTAGTCAAGGCATAATTAATTATGACGACGCAAAACAGGAATGAATAAACTCTACGGAGTTGTCATTCCTGCTCTTTTTATTTCTAAAACAACCCATAGGGGCGAAAATGGAAAGACATAGCAAGAATCGACGAAAAAATATTACTTAATCACAAAAAATCGTTGCATTTTTTGTGGAATTTGGCTATAATATATATGGAGGTGTTGCTGATGGAACGTATTCTTATAGAAAATTTACTTGATTGGAAAAACAAAAAGAAGCGTAAGCCCTTGATTATTCGTGGAGCAAGGCAGGTTGGTAAAACTTGGATTATGAAGAAGTTTGGCGAGCAAGCCTATGAAAACTACGTTTATGTGAACTTTGATAACAACGAGCGTATGAGGGAGTTGTTTTCGTCCGATTTGAACATTGAACGCATTGTTATGGGGCTTGAGATTTATTCGGGACAAAAGATTGAGGCGGGTCGCAGTTTGTTGATTTTTGATGAGATTCAGGAAGTACCCAAAGCACTGACTGCACTAAAATATTTTAACGAGCAGGCACCAGAGTATGATATAATTTGTGCTGGTAGCCTACTTGGGGTGGCTTTGCATCAGGGCACTAATTTTCCTGTCGGTAAAGTAGAATTTTTAGACCTTTACCCACTTAATTTTATGGAGTTTTTGCGGGCTATGGGCAAGGGGCAATTTGCCGAGCTTATTGAGAGTGGAGATTTTGCCATGATTACGACATTTAGGAAAGATTTCATCGACCTGCTTAAACAATATTATTTTGTGGGCGGGATGCCCGAGGTTGCTTATGCTTTTACACAAAACAAAGACTTTGCAGAGGTGCGAAGTATACAAGAACGCATACTTGCCGCCTATGAGCAGGATTTTTCCAAACACGCACCGAACGAGATTGTGCCACGTATACGTATGTTGTGGAACTCTATTCCCGCACAACTTGCGAAAGAGAACAAGAAATTTGTATATGGCATTGTTAGGGAAGGTGCTAGGGCAAAGGACTATGAGCTTGCTCTGCTGTGGTTAGCGGACTGTGGTCTTGTACACAAGGTTCATCGTGCAACCGCTCCAAACATCCCCCTTAAAGCCTATGAAGATTTAAAAGCCTTCAAACTTTTTATGCTTGATGTGGGCCTACTTGGCTGTATGGCTCGTATAGCTCCTAACATTATCCTTGACAAAAATGAACTCTTCACCCATTTCAAAGGTGCGTTGACCGAGCAATATGTCCTTCAACAGCTTAAAGTCGCAGGGAACATTGTGCCTTACTATTGGACAAACGATAGAAATTCCGCCGAAATTGACTTTTTGTTGGACTATGGCAACAGAGTCATCCCGCTTGAAGTAAAAGCCGAGCTTAATTTGCGTGCCAAAAGCCTAAAGACTTTCCGAGAAAAATTTGCCCCTAAAATCGCTGTTCGCACATCTATGGCAGATTATAAACAAGAGGGGGATTTAATCAATCTTCCGCTTTATGCTATCGATGCGATGCACCGATGGAAGTAATTATAGCTGTTCATTAGCACAATAATTACCCTCTATGAAATTCTTATTAAAACATCGACATCATAAGTTTGTAGATAAGTATGCCGCCGAGCAGTTAGATTTCTAGGGAATTTTATACTCCTGTTTGATACATGCAATACATATCATCAAAGCCAATATAGAAACTGAAATAAGCCCTATTGTAGGCAGCGAAAAAGAGTCGCAAGATTTGGTCGATTATTTTAACGCACAAATGGCAGATGACCCTGAAAAAATTTGGGATATGAATATGTTTGGCAAGTCGATGCATTCTATGGTGCGCGATGGTCTGCAAAACAAGCTATATCGGATGCCCGAAGATGCCCAGATGAAGATGCAGGATACTTTGCAAAAAATTATTAATGAGGGTAATGGCGGACTTATCTGCATATTATTGTAGAGCCAACGTCAAAATGGGCGGTCGTTTTTGACCGTCCATTTTCTGTTTGATTTGTAGCTTTGTTAGCAACCCCTTTAAGACAAAATTTAATCGACTTGAACTAAAGGGGTTGCTTTTTTCTTTCTTATGTGTTATTGTGGAACGTGAAGTGTTTTACATTAATTAGTCTTTAATTAATTCAATGATAAAAGGGGTGGCATCAATGGCAACTTTATCTATTCGTTGTCCTTCTTGCAAAGGAGGAGATTTACAAAAATCAAGTAAGCGTCAAGGAAAAGAGTTTTATAAATGCGCAAAGACAGCCTGCAATCCACGTGAATTTCGGCTGGAATATACCTATGAAGAACAATTACAAGCAGAGCCTGCCGATGTTTCACCTAGATGCCCTGAATGTCAAGGAAAAGAAATACGCAAATTTGGAAAAAAGCAAGGGGCGCAGATTTATCGCTGCAACAACAGCGGTTGCAGCCGCACCACATTTCGGCAGAAATACACCTATAAGGCTTGGGATCCAAATGTAAAAAGCCGTATTCAAGAATTGGTAGCTGAAGGTAATAGCGCAAGGGCAATAAGCCGCTTGCTCTCTGTTTCAAAGGATACAGTTCTAAAAATTAAGGAGGACAAATAATGAAGAATTTTAAAAAGAATGGAAAATTGTTAAGTTTTATTTTGGTAGCCATGCTCGGTGGAGTGATTTTTGCGCTTACGGCTTGCGGTGGAAATAATTCCGAACCTGTCGATGCCCGTGCAACTTACGAAATCAACAGGCTTTATATGGATGGTCAGCAAGTAGATATATTGGAAAACTACGCAGGTTCAAGGCTTACTTTTGTAGGCGAGGAAAACGGCGGAAATGTTATTATAAGAATTGGCACAGTTGATGTACAAGCCTCAATAAACCCATCGAGAGAGCATCCCAGTTTTGCAGACGGCTTTTGGCATCATCACCTTTATGCAGGCGTTACAGCATCAGGCAGCCCAAGAATCAATTTGGCCGAAGCCCTCCCAGCCCTTGGTATAGATGATAATCAAGCAACAGACAACACGCAAAGTAACTACCAAAGGGGTAATTTGCACTATATTGTCGAAACAGGTGAATTTAGATTAAGACTCACAATAGACGGCATTGTTCACGATTTAATTTTCGCCGAAATTTAAAGGAGAGTCCACAATGTCTGAAAATGCTCCGAATATAGTACATATTATAACTCTTGCGGCGATTGCTGGTTTGGTAAGTTCGGTTTTGGGCGGCATAATAGCAATTTGTATAAGTCGCCCCAACAAAAAATTTATAGGGTTAAGTTTTGTTTTTGTGGCATCGGTACTTATAACCCTTGTGTTTGTTGATTTTATTCCTCATGCCATTGGTCATGGGCATTACCACACAGCAATAGACCCAAATAACGGTCAGATGTATCAATATTGGTATCAACACAGCGGAGCAGGCATTTGGTTTACGGTACTAGGGGTTATGGTTGGGGTAGGTTTGGTTATCATCCTTACTTTTGTTGACAAGCATGGGCACGAGCATGTCCACGGTATTCTGCCCCATAATGAGCATTGCTCTCACAACGATGAAGAAGAAACTGCCATCTCAAGCAAAGCCAAGTCCGACTTGACCAAGTCCGACAAACGCCGCATGATAGCCGTTGCTTTTCCCATTGCTTTTGGGATTATATTACACGACCTCCCAAAAGGGCTTGCCATAGGCAGTTCGGGCTCTCTGTTTGCTGCCATTGCAATAGGGCTGTCCTGTATTCCAGAAGGCATGTCAATAGCCCTGCCTCTTAAAGCGGGGGGCACAAAATGGTGGAAAGTTCTAGGCATTTGCGGGCTTGCTGGGCTTGTAACTGTCGTAGGTGCAGTAATTGGGTATTTAGTGGGCGGCATAAATGTTTATCTTTCAGGCATAATGTTTGCGATTGCAGCCGGCTGTATTCTTGGGGTTGTGTTTTCGGAAATATTGCCCCTTGCCATTGAATATTCCGGACGCACAAAATTAAAGTTGCCCATAATGATAGTAGGCGTTATGATTGTAATCACGTTAAATCATTTTTTTCATAATTTGATGCACTAGAATAACGAAGAAAAATAGGTGAGATTTTTGAAAAAAAAGTTGTACAAAATTCTTTTTATATTCTTGGGCGTATTGGCGGTTTCAATTGCCGCTGTCTCTCGCTTAATCCCTGGGGTTCCAGCCACTCCTTTTTTACTTTTAGCTTTGTACTGCTTTAATAGGAGCTCCGAAAAGCTCTCGGCAAAGCTAAAAAACTCTAAATTATATAAAAAATATCTCGCCGAATACGTGCAATCTAGGTCGATGACTATTAAGCAAAAACTGTTCATTCAGATTTTTGCCAGTATTATGATGACCATTTCTTTTATTGCAATAAATAATTTGACATTTAGAATTGTTATGGTGGTTCTTTTCCTTATTCATCATTATGTATTCATATTCCGCATCAAGACGTATAAGCCCGCAAATATGCCAAGCCAAGGGTATTCCAATGATTGTTCCAAGCCAAGCAATATGAAGCTGGAGGGACAAAATGAATAGCGATAGCAACGAAAAAAACATACTAAAAAAGCGCAAGTCAAAAAAAGACACCGCACAAAAAATGATGCGCATTTATTGTAGAAAAAAGCACCGTATGCCCAAAAAACAGCTTTGCCCCGACTGCTTAAATTTAATAGAATACTCAAATATACGCACAGATAATTGCCCTTATATCGAAATTACAATATTTTGCAGCGGATGTAAAACCCCGTGCTATCGCCCAGATATGCGTGAAAAAATGCGGGAAGTTATGCGTTTTTCAGGTCCAAGAATGTTGCTTTATCATCCAACCAAAGCAATCAGTCATGTATTAGGTATAAAGTCAGCAAATAGACACAATAAAAATTGATTAGGCTTGCGGGTAAAATTATGAAAGCAAACAAAGAACTTTTTTTAGACAACTTAAAGCGAATTAACGAAAAAATCGCCATTGCTGCCGAAAAATCTAGGCGTTTAAGCTCAGATATAGTTTTGGTTGCCGTTACAAAATCGGTGGATTTAGCTACTTTACAAGAAGTAGCTTGCACTTTTCAAGATGCAGGAATACACCATTTTGGAGAAAATAAAGCACAAGAACTAATGACAAAGCAGCCCTATATAGAGGGGTTTAACTGGCATTTTTTGGGTCATTTGCAAAGAAATAAAGTATTACAGGTTATAGATAAGGTGAATTTAATACATAGTCTAGATAGCTTAAGGTTAGCTCAAGAAATTAGCCGTGTGGCAAGTTTAAAAAGCATTGTGGTAAATACTCTTATAGAGGTAAATATAGCTTGCGAGCCAAACAAATATGGCGTAAACCCCGACCAAGTTCTAGACTTTTTCGCACAAATTGAAGCTATGCCCAATATTTCAATAAACGGCTTGATGACAATGGGACCGCTTGGGGCAACAGAGCAACAAATGCGCAGTTATTTTGATAAAATGACCCGCCTGCACGAGGACTTGAAAAAGGCGGCAACACCCAAGCATAATATAAAATATCTATCCATGGGCATGAGTAATGATTATGCGGT
>WRBU01000026.1 GCA_009784355.1 Defluviitaleaceae bacterium | reverse complement strand
GCCAATGGCTGGCGAAGTGTCGTGCCATGCTTTGTGTGTAAAGTGGGTGTCCGTTGAAACAGAATAGATTTCGCAATCAATTTTTTTGAACTCTTCGTAGCTTTCAGCTAAATCTTCAAGCTCCGTTGGGCAAATGAAAGTGAAATCGGCGGGATAAAAGAAGAACACACTCCATTTTCCTAACAAGTCTTTCTGAGTTACTGCTTTAAAATCTCCCGAAACATATGCTTGGGCGTTAAATTCGCCTACTTTTTTACCAATCATTGACATAATAAACTCTCCTTCATATATATTTGTGCACACTCTTTTGTGCTATATAATTATTATAAATGAGAATCATTCTCATGTCAAGTATTTTTTTAAAAAAAATGAAGAAATTTATAGAAACACCTTTGTAGCATTGACAACAAGGGGCTTTTGTGGTAAAATATATTTAGAGCAGGGGCGGCATACATAACAAAAAACATTAAAGTTGTTGATGAGCAAGGAAATTTTTATCAAAAAACATATCCAAGGCGGCAAAAGGGATGGCAAAGTCTGGACGGGTACGCTTTGTGAACACAGTCACAATATGCCTAACCACCCCGCCAAATAATTATTTTGATGACAAAATTGTTTCATGGAAAATAATAAATTTTTTGTGGAGGAAAATCCCATGCTAGAAAAAATCAAAAACCACTACGAAAATTCAAATGAGGAAGTCCGTTTATTCCGTGACAACGCCCATAAGACGGAATATTTGACCACCATACGTTACTTTGACCGCTTATTTGCACCAAATAGCAAAATTCTTGATGCTTGTGCCGGAGCGGGGAGCTATTCATTTTACCTTGCGGATAAGGGGCATAATGTAACGGCTTGTGACCTTTCGGAACATCATGTAAGCATTATAAAATCCAGTCCAAACGCCAAAAAGCTGGATGATATAAAAACGTGCAATGTGATGGACTTATCTGATTTTGAGGATAACAGCTTTGATGTTGTTCTTTGTATGGGCGCGTTGTATCACTTAGGTGAATACGAAGATAAGCAAAAAGCTATTTCCGAGTGTGTTCGTGTGTGCAAACAGGGTGGGATTGTTGCGTTTGCATATTTAACAAAAATAGGCTGTTTTTACTTAGAGTTAAACGATGACGCAGGAAACGTAGAAGACTTGCTAAATTTCAAAAGCGGTTCTCTTGCGGGTTTGTTCGTAGCAACAACTCCTGCTGAAATAGAAGATATAGCAACGAAGCATGGCATAGAGAAAACCCACACTATCGCTACAGATGGCATGATTTACGCCGTAGCAGACAAGCTAAACAGAGCAAGTGACGATAACTTCCAGAAGTATATGCAGTTTCATTATTCGATATGCGAAGCTCCTGATGTTGTTGGCACAACCCTGCACGGTCTTTGGGTAGGGAGGAAAAGTTAATGGCAATAAAAATTCTTGTACTTTCTGATTCGCATGAGATTGTTGAGTCCATGCTTAGAATTGTGGAGCGTGAAAAACCCGATGCAATTTTCCATTTAGGCGACCATCTAAACGATGCTCTTGAACTTGAAAAACAGGTCGATGTGCCCGTTTATTATGTTGCGAGTGATATAGATGGAGTTGACGAAACAGAAGATTTGTTTGAAAGATTTGTAACAATCGAAAGAAAACGCTTTTTGCTAATACACGGACACCAATTACGTCAAACAGGCGAGGCTATGATGAGCCAAGGCTTGCATGATATGTTGGTTTACGGTAAAAAAGGTAAAGCAGATGTTATTTTGTTCGGGCATACGCATGAACCGTTTATCCGAGGTATTTATATTGATGAGGGAAACAATCAGCTCGTCAGAAAATGGTTGTTTAATCCAGGTAGCATTAAGCCTGCGATAGAGATATACTGCGAATCTTCAAATCAATGGCAGGAACATAATGGCAAATCATCATATGGGCTTATTTATGTAAGCAATGATGCGGATAATATGCGTTTTGAGATAGTAGATATGGACTAAGTAGTTTATATATACTTTATTTTTTGCTGACTACGGTCGTGGGAAATATTGTTGACGCAACTAAGCAGTACCATTGAAGAACAAACAGCCATTGATGGAGTTGACCCGACAATGGCTGTCTTACGCTAAAGCGTGGTAAAATTTATTTTTTCCGTTACACCCTTGACAAATCTTATCCGAGGATAGAATACTTGTGAATAAATACGAAGAAAACCGTGGAATGGTTCAAGGCCAGAAGAAACAACAGCAAAAACAGCGGCAGCGCGGCAGATTTTTAATGGCTCTTGTAAAGGATGATGAAATAGACGGTACAGTCATTTTAGAACGTGTTGACTTGACATCTGTTTACACTGTATGGACTCCGATAGTGCGGCAGAGTTTTTGCTAGAATTAGCAAGGAAATAAATCAAAAAAGGTGCGTGTACGCACCTTTTTTGATTGCTATTTTTCTAAAAATGCCACTTCATCAAGAAGTTCTTGCGGGATAGGCTTATTTAACTGCTTTACTTTTTGCATTGTATTGCTGAGTTTTTGTACGTCCTTACCTTTGGCAAGTTCGTATTGTTTTACAGGGTCTGCATATTGCGGGTTTTGACCCAGCTTTTGGCGATGCTCTGCTGGGAAAGGGCAATACATCATCATAATACGGCGTGCAACTTTGTTAAGACGCTGTGAGCCGCCAGATTCATACATTAGCCAGTCTATATAATTATTCACAAACACAGCACGGTATACATTACGGGCACGCATAAGCTCTGTTTTAACAGATGCCTTTGAATCAACAGACAAATCACGGTTGCCACGGTAAAATTGAAGGTATGTGAAGTATTCACTGGTTAGGGATGGGTAGCTGGCATCAGACCATCTTGCGCCCTGAGTACGCTTGCATATTTCCCATCTAAATTCGCCAGTAAGACGCATCATAATATTGCGCAAGTCTTCAAGCATAAAAGCGGGCAAAAACACCCTTGCCTTTGTATTGCGGTTGCGCCCTTCAATTTCTTGCCACATAGCCCCTCTTGTACCAACATTCGGCATCAAAATAAAATTCGGCATATGCTCTATGCTGGTCTGCGCACTGTTAATTTCCAATTCTTGGTTACTGTACATGATTTCACGATAAAATGCCGAGAAATCAAGGTCTGTAATTTCTTTTAATGTTTCGCTGACTCTTTGGGCAGTTACGAGAGCACCCGGCAAATTGCGCTGCACGTTGTGGTCGCCAAAAACGGGACAATAGCTTGATATGCGCCCAAAAGTAATTTTATTGCCTATCGGGAATACATTTTCAAGCTCAAAACGCAATTTTTCGCCATTGTCTGCCATCATACGTTTTTCTTCTTTTTCATACTCTACTTGGTCTAAACGGCGGCTTTGCAATGCTTCTTTAACATATAGCGCAAAATCCATATCGAGGTCGCCTTGGCTTGGCTCTTTTTCGCCTTTATATATAGCCGACAGCCATTCTGTAATGGTGTAAACCCCGTTTTGTGGGTCGCCTTTGTAGCTGTCTGCAATGCTGTATAAGTAGTCGGCATTGTCGTGTCCTGCCAAATCTGCATCCATATACCCAAAGTTTAAGAACATTTTGATAACTGTTGGCAACTGTTTATCTTCAAGACTTTTGATAAGTACGGAAGTATAAACAGTGTAAAAGTCGTTTGTTAGCTCACGGCGAAGGCGATAAACGTCGTTTTCGCTTGATGTTCTATCTCTTACACTTGTAAACTCGTGGATGTTGCGGGCAAATTTGTTAATTTCTTCCTCGTCAACCCCTGCGTACTCTAAAATGGTGTACAGTGAGTCTTTGAGGTTTGCTTTAACGCCGCTAGAGCCGTCCGTTGCTGGTGCGTCTTGCATTTCTTCATCACTAATGGGCTTTGCCAAGTTTTTGCTAAAATCACCGACACGCTCTTTGAGCAAATTTTGGTCAACGCCTGTTGTGTTTTGTAATAGTTCTGCAATTTGCTTTACCAATGTGCCGACGGCTTCGTCCGCCCCGCGCAAATGTATGCTATTTTTGTGTAACTCCATAACAAACCCTAAAAGGTCAAGCCCTGTAACGTCTATATAAACTTTGGCAATTCCTTGCAAGTAGCCGTAATAGCCTTCTGCCGATTTTAAAATTTTTTCAAGATGCCCAACACCTATTTGTAAAAAACCCCAAGATATGCCGGAAGGTGCGAAAAAGTCACGTTGTAAATTGCTGTCCAGCTTTAAAATTTCGTGATAGTAATTTTGTTTCCAATCTTCCATAGTGTCGCCGTCGCTGGGTGATGACATCAAATCCACGCCCATTAATTGTTTTGCAGAAAAAGAATATGTGTTGCAAAGCCGCTTGTATTCGGCATACGCTGTTGTCAAAAATTCATATGCCTTTTGTGCTTCATTTTTTAAGCGGCTACGCAAGCTCAAAATTTGTGAATTTTGCTTCCCAAGGCTGTTCACGGTTTTCCACATTAAATCTGCGCTGGTTTTAAGAGGTTTTTCCGCATCGCCCAAACAACAGCATGGATACGGGAAAACGACCAAATCATCACTGGCGGCAGTATATGTCATCGCATAATTTCCGCCGCTTAAAGCGCAAAGCCCTATTGCGTCGCCTTGCCCAAAATTAAACGTACGCCCTAAAAAAGAGCCTTTAACGTTGCCCTTGGTCACAAAATACAGCGTTTGTGCCTTTTGTCCTGCCGCACAAAGCACGTCGCCTTGCTTGTATTCCTTTAATGCCATGCCTGCTCATCCTTTCTCGCTTGTGTTAGGGGTTTTTATTAGGGGCATTATATCATCTACATTATTGCGGTGTCAAGGCTGTGTCTTCGTCGTGTTTTGGCAAACTTTTTGCCTGATTTATTTTGTACCAAATTATCATCCAGCTTGAACGTATTGTTACCGAAATTGCAATGCCTATCCAAATTCCTATAAGCCCAAAATCGAACACAAAAACCATAATATAAGCCATTGCTACACGAAGTATATTGCATGTAATGCTCACCACAGTGGGCTTATATGTTAGCCCGCGACCACGGAAAGACCCCGCCGCAACTTCCTCCATACAAAATAACAACTGAGTAAATGCAAAAACCCTCAAATATTCAACACCAAACACTATATAATCGGGGTCTTCTAAAAAAATTCCAACCAAAGGGGCGGCGAAAACGAATAGCACAATACCGATAAATGCGCCGTATGACCCCATAACCATTAGCGAGAGTTTATACGCCTTGCGCATTCGCCCGTATTTTTTTGCCCCAAAGTTTTGCCCCATAAAAGCGGTTATAGCAGACGAAAAGCCGCCAGCCATCATCCACGCCAAAGATTCTACCTGACTGCCAACACGCTGTGCAGCCAAAGCTCCTGTTCCAAAGTCCGATACAAGACGGGTAACAATCATAAACAACATGGTGAAAAGGGCGGACTCTATCCCAATAGGCGCACCCCATTTAAAAATTTGGCGCACAGAAGCTCCATCGGGCTTTGCTAAAATGCGATAGTCGGGGAATGGGCGTTTTTTGTACCATTTCATTGCGTAAACTTTTAGGGTAAGGTTGAGGGCAGAAGCAATTACGGTGGCAATACCCGCACCAACAATACCCATGTCAAAGGTAAAAATAAAAAGCGGAGTAATAGCAATATTAACGGCAAGCCCCAGCGAATTTATGTAAAAAGGTATTTTTGTGTTGCCAAACCCAATAAACGCACCTGAAATTACCTGATGAGCAAATATAAAGGGCAATGCAAAGGCTGTGGTGACAAGGTACTGGCGGGCTTGAAGGGCAACGTCCGCTTCTAGGTCAAAAAATCCTAAAAGCTGGTTTGGAAAAATTAATATAACCGTCGTAAATGCGACACCCAAAACAAGTGATACCGCAAAAGAGTTTTGTGCAAAGCCTTTGGCGGCTTTTGGGTCGCCTTTACCCATATTTTGTGAAACGCCAATTTGCGCCCCCATGCGCCCAATGAAAATTAAAGCCATTGACAGCCAAAAGAAAAGCCCAGCCGTACCAGCCGCCGCAACTGCATCTGAACCCAACCGACCAAGCCAAAACATGTCTGCAAGATTAAATGCCATTTGAAAAAAACTGGTTGCCATTATAGGCATAGCCATGGTAACCAGTTTTTTTAATATAGGACCTTGAGTTAAATTAAATTTTGCATCCAAATGCATTGCCCTCCGCTAGACTTTTTTAAAACGGCTGCAAAAATCCACGACGGGCTGACTGTCTTTAAATTTTGCGGCATTTATTATAAAAGGTTTATCTTCTTTTCTTTCAATGGTAATTTTAAGGCGTGTTTTGTCTCTTCTATAAAAAGAAACCGAGGCAATGTCAGCCGCCTCAATACGTACACGGCGCAAAATAGACTTATACTCCAATGCATCTTCAAAAACAGTTATTTTTGTAAGCATTCCGTTAAAAGCGTAAAAGCCGTAAATAAGACTTAAAAGCATAAGCCCGCCGCTTATAAAAGGGGCGTTTTGCGTAACGATTTCCGAGTCTGCAAAAAACATTATGTTTCCAAAAATTTGAACATTAATAAAAAGTAAAATGCCTGCCAAAGCTACATTGACCCTATACATAAAGACCGAATATACTACGGCAAGCGTTATTGAATCTTTTTCCACAACGGCCACCCCTTCCATTTTCAATATTATATCAGACTAATAGAATTTTTGCAACTATAAAAGGTTTTTGAAGACATGCCACGCATGGACATTTTTTTCAAATTTTTGTCATTTTTCTACTTGTCCTGACATATTATGTTATTGACAAATAAATTGAGGTGGTTTTGAATGCATCACAGACCTAGACCAAATAACATGATGCCGCTTTTGCTCATCATGATGATGATGGATAACAATCCATTTGGCGGCAACGATAATTTCATGATGCTTTTGCTCATCATGATGATGTCAGGGCAAGGCGGGCTTCTTGGAATGGAAGCGTAAGAAAAATCGGGGTGTAAAGCCCCGATTTTTTTGTTGCAAAACCGCTCAAAACATGATAAAATTATTGCATATTAAAATGGACGGTGATGGATGTGAAAGATAAATTTAAAAAAGCGTTAAGCCTTGTTTTGACGGCTCTTATGACAATTTCTTTTATAATCTTTATTCCGCAAGAAGCCGTAGCAAATCAAGAACAATACCGTATGCCAATGAACGACTATACTGTAACGGGACCATTTAGAGGTGATTGGCGTGTTCTTGGTTATAGCGGCTTTCATACAGGCGAAGACCACTCTTCAAGCGACCACAGAGTTTTTGCTGTAACTAGCGGACAAATTGTTTCTGTTAGAAACGGCGGAACAAACGGCAATATAGGCTGGACTGTTGTTGTAAACCATGGGGACTTTTGGGCAGAATACACTCATATTTTGCCCAACGAAAATATAAGAAATGCCTCAGGCGCAAGTCATAACGGGGTTGGTTTTGGGGTTTTAAACAATCCAATTTACGTTAGCGCAGGTCAGCAAATAGGGGTTTTGACAACTGTGCAAAATACACCGTCTTTTATTATGTCGCCTCACCTACATTTTGCAATACGTTATCCCCTTTCCTCTTGGAACACAAGTAGGAGCTGGTGGCACAACCACGCAGGGGACTGGGCAACATGGCATTGGGATATGGTAGAATCCGAAGGTTTTGTCAATCCAACGGAATTTATTGCTGCCCGCCAAATATCCTCTCAACAACCGCCGCAACCAGAGCCCGCCCAAATGCGCTTGGGGGTAACTGATGCCAGTCACGATAATGTCGGGCAGGTTTTAAGCACCATTCCCGCTATTGAAAGTTTTGACATACTTTCGTCACAGCATCTTGCAGACATAAATGCTTTGTTGCAGTATCACGCTATTTTCATTAACTGTGGCACACATGACAATGTTAGCCCGCAAATTTTGCGTCAATATGTAGAGCAAGGAGGTATTGTGTACGCCTCAGACCTTGCAGCACAACAGCTTGGCATTGCCTTTCCCGGCATGTTTGCATCATCCACAAACACATCAGCCATGACTGTTCTTGGGGCGGACATCGTACATACAAGCCTTGCTACTCATATGGGTATAAACCAAATGGACATTCGTTTTAATCTTGGCGGTTGGAGGGCAATAACAAGCCTTGACCCCAGTGCAACCGTTTACATACAAGGGCATATATCAAATTTTGGAGCAATACCGCTGGCTTTTTCTTTTGACTATGGTGCGGGACATGTGTTTTTTACATCCTTTCACAACCATATGCAAGCTACAGGGGACATGGCGAATTTTATAGAATATCTTGTGCTTCGCATACATCACATAGAAGCAGAGCGAAATCTCGCAAATATTGCAGACCAAGCAGGATATGTTTTCGATGGCTTCGTTTTTGGAACTCTTGCCTCAATGCAAACATCCCAGCCTTTCTTTTACACCCCCAGCGAAAATGATTTTATGCTGTTATTTGACCCTGCAATGGGTGATTTTGAAATAGAGCTGACAGACCCTGTCGGCAGAAGGTTTAGAAACAACACAGAGGGCATACTAACAGATATTGCCATGTTGCCAGAGGATATGCATCTTGCTTTTGAGGGCTTTCCTGCAGAGCTTATCACTACAGAAATGGTCGTAGAAAGCCTTGGAAGCCGTGGCTTTAGGGTGTTAAACCCCACGCAAGGCGAGTGGTCTTTTACTGTCACGTCAAGAAATACTGAAAATGACAAAATGTTTGCTGTCGGATTGGCACAGCGTCCGACGCAAGCATTGACCCGTGCTATGTTTGTGCGTGTTTTGGCAAATTTGGACGGTGTGAATTTGGCAAGATTTTTAAACAGTACGCAAATTTTTGAGGATGTTGATGCAAGTATGTGGTTTTATGAAGCGGTACAATGGGCGGCAGAATACGACGTTACGGAAGGCATGGGAGATGGAACTTTTGCACCGAATGCCCCGTTGACACGCGAGCAAATGGCGACTATGTTACACAGATATGCTGACTTTAGGGGTGTTTCACTCCCTCGGACTTACGACCACGCTATTGACGGTAATTGGGAGGAAATTTCGTATTGGGCTCTTGATGCAGTAACTGACCTGCTTTCTGCCGGCATTGTTACAAGAGTGCCAAACACAGCTAATTTTCAGCCTCAAGTTACTGCAACCAGCCAAGATATTGCCTATGCCTTTGAACGCCTTTTGCCGCTTTTAGAGCAGATGGGTGAAGAAGAGCAAAGCGAACCTAATTATGAAGATAATCCCGAAAACTATGAAAATGACTCACAGGATGATGACGAATACAACGGAAGCACTTTTGGACTGTCGTGGCTTATGATAGCTCTTATAGGTGTCGGAGTTTTAGCAACAACCGCTGGTGTCGCTACATACCTTATGCTCAAAAAGCGTGATAATGATGTCGATGCTCCAAACACGACTGATGTAAAGCCTACTATTGAATCCACAAATGAAGTTGCAACCGAAAGTGCCCATGAACTCAACTTTGAAGCAGAAGCTACCGACACATGTAAGCAATGCAGCAGCCCAATTAAACCGGACGCAAAATTCTGTGTAAAATGTGGTAGCCCCGCCACATAACAAATTTAGATGTGGGCAGCTCGCATTGATAAAACCGTAAGGGCGGCATTTTGCCGCCCCTACGAGAACCTGTTGCCGTAAACTTTAGTCAGTGCGATTGTCCATCCCCCAAATTTATTTGCACTTGTTTTTATCCGTATTTTGGTATATACTATTAAAATATTTAAGTTTAAGGGAGAAGTCTATGGGCACAAATGAAAAGAAAAGACCACTTTGGCGTGAAATTGCCTCGTGGGTTATAATGCTTGGCTCGGCAGTGCTAATTGCGTGGTTTATAAACACAGTAATAATTGTGAATGCGTCTGTGCCAACAGGGTCCATGCGCAATACCATACAAGAAGGCACAAGGCTTGTG
>WRBU01000025.1 GCA_009784355.1 Defluviitaleaceae bacterium | reverse complement strand
TTTTTATCGTAGTCCAAGTAGCTCAAAATATTCGTATTCACCAGACCATCCCGCCGCAAAAATTCTATTACAGCCTCTGATTTCTCAATTATCTGTATCACTTTACCGCTCCTTTAATAAAAGTAGGGGCGACTATTAGCCGCCCACCACCATGATTGCTCTATGCTTTATTTGCAGAACCAAAAAGCTCCATTTTCTCGCGTACAGTTTTTTTAATAGCTTCAACACCGGGGGCAAGTAGTTTACGAGGGTCAAAACCTTTGCCTTCTTTGTCTTTGCCTTCTTCGATGTATTTGCGGGTCGCCGCCGCAAATACCAACTGTTTTTCAGTATTTACATTAATTTTGCTAACACCAAGGCTTATACTGCGCTTTATCATCTCTTCGGGGATACCTGTTCCTCCATGCAATACAAGGGGTATGCCGCCTGTGGCGTTATTTATTGCTTCCAAAGCCTCAAAGTCAAGCCCTTGCCATCCAGCAGGGTAAACCCCATGAATATTGCCAATGCCCGCCGCCAAAAAGTCCACGCCTGTTGCGGCAAGTTGTCCACATTCTTGTGCAGAAGCAATTTCACCCTTGCCTACCACACCGTCTTCTTCGCCGCCAATGCTGCCCACTTCGCCTTCCATGGAAATGCCTTTTGCATGGGCAATAGCCAGCAATTCTTTCATTTTCGCTACATTTTCATCAATAGGCAACTTACTGCCGTCATACATAACGCTGGTAAAACCCGCCTCAATACATTTTAAGCAACCGTCATACGAGCCATGGTCTAAATGAGTAGCAACGGGTACAGTTATGCCCAAATCTTCCACCATAGCACCAACCAAGGCAACAACAGTTTTAAAGCCGCCCATATATTTTGCCGCACCTTCAGAAACCCCTAAAATAACAGGGCTTTTCATTTCTTGAGCCACTTGAAAAATGGCTTTTGTCCATTCCAAATTGTTGATGTTAAATTGCCCGACGGCATAGCCGCCAGCCCTTGCATCCTTCAACATTTGCGCCGCATTTACCAATCCCATATTAAACGCTCCTTTGGGGGTATCCCCTATATATTTAAATTCTAATTGCAAACTTATTTAATATTCCAGTTTCTTAATTATTTGCATAAACACGTATAAGTCCCCACAATCCATCCGTTGTCATTACTGCGGCTGTTCCATGTCCAATGGTCATTATCTCTGCAAAGTCTAAAATTGGCGGCAATGCAAGATGCCCGTTTCTATCGGCAAAACCCCAAAGCGCACCTTCCATCCTCCAGCTCGGGTTTGGCGTATCAAACCCAACGTGAATCCACTCGCCGCCCATGCGAATTGCAGTTATGTCGTGGCTTGAATCTCTGCCGCCCAAAACAAACTCTATTTCATCATATATAAGGGGAAGAGCTACTTGTCCATCCCTATTTACAATACCCATTTGCAAAGAATTTGCTGTAACGGTAAACAGTCCGCCCGGAAGCCTATCAATAAAGTTATAAATGGGCGACAAAATCTCCTTGCCCTCATTGTCAACAATTCCGTAAATCCGATTCCAATCTTCATCTATTATATAAACTACACTTCTGCCGTTAAAAAATCCCGGTGATGTAGGTCCACAATACCCTATATCATCACCAATAGCAAAGGGAAACGGGAATTGTTCGCCTGTGCGCAGGTTCACAAGTACATTGCCATCATGATTTTGATAATCATATTTGCGCATAAGCATTATGCCTTCGCCAACATAAGACCACCCTTGATATATGGCAGGAACGACTTCCTCGCCGGTTTGCATGTTTAATATGCCAACCTGCCTTCTTTGACCTGCAGGGTCAATAGTGCCAAATGCAGCAAAACCATCGGCAGCCCCATGCCACCAAGAATATATAAAGTCATAGGTGGGCGGCAGGATGTACGCCCCTGCGGTGTCTATGATGCCCCACAGCCCATTGCGACTAACAGCTATTGTGCCATTTGCAAAGCCGCCCCACACTCGCTCATAGGCAAAGGGGATGACAATGTTGCCTGTGACATCAATAAAACCCCACAAATCGCCGTCGCGCGCCGTCGCCAAGCCCTCGTAAAAATTACCAACGCTTCTATATATCAGCGGCACAACTTCTTCTCCCGTTGTTATGTCTATAAAGCCTTCCCTGCGAGAGGGAGAAGTGCCGATTCCCACCGTTACTCTCGCCAGACTATTATCGTTAAAAACGATGCTATGATAGAGTCCAAATGGCACAATTACACGTCCAGTATACAGCTCCACAATGCCGGAATAAGTCCAATTATCACATCTAACCATTGCCACGCCATAATCGTACCAAACCCGCACAAGTACGTAGTCAAAAGGCACAACTACCTCGCCCTCAACATTAATAACGCCCCATCTGCCATTTAGCCTAGCTGGCATGTATTGTTGATAGCCATTATAGTCACCTACTATATCGTATAACAACGGCATAACAAGCTCGCCTGTCAAAACACAGATAATACCTTGCCTTCCGCCATAATCCACACGTACCATGCCATCTCCAAATTGGCTTATAAAGCTATATATCGGCGGCAATATCCAGCTATAATTGGGATGGGTTGGTTGCGGCAAGGGGGTCGCTCTTGGCGTTATCGCATATAATGACATCTGCGGCAATGTTTGCACTTGGGTGGGCGGTGATGCTATAGGCTCAATAATTAATGTTGGTTCTGTTGACGCAATGCAGTCGGGTTTAGGCTCTGTGGGTCGTTGCCACAATGCAAAAATAACCACACCAACAATGACCGTCGCTGCTACTGCGATAATACTTATTAAGATATTCCGCTTTGTCATTTCACACCTCATACCCATATGTAGTCCAGTCAAATTACCGAGCCATCCTATCTAAAACGCCCCGTCAAAATTTGCTCCATTATTTCTTCATAGCTTGCACCCACGGGAAACCAAAAATTGCCCGCCATAAGAGAGCGGTCAAAATTATTTTCTTCTAAAAACGCCAAAAAAGCGTTCAAATTTGTCACCACACCTGCATCACGCAGTATTGCGGCAATATTTGACGCTGATATATTTACAGGTATATGGACCATTATAGTCCCAACTGTTGGTATAATGGGTTCACTTTCAGTTGATGTTGTAGTTTGAGTTCCGGTTGCAGGTTGGGTTTGTACTTCGGTGGGCATTTCGGTTTCAGGCTCTGTCATTGGTTGGGTCGGCGGCTGGGTTTGCGGCTGTATAGCAACAATATTTTCTTGCTCTTGCCGCCTTACTGCAAGCTCGTCTTGCAGCCATTCAATATGTTCATTTAAATCATTTACTTCATTAAAGTGCGCTTGACGTTGCACAATATAAAATATAAACATCACAAAAGCAGTGATAACCACACCGATTCCCATTCCAAAAATCATGCTTTGCTTATCTCTATTAGGCATTTTTCGCTCCTCCTAAAGATATAATTAAGCCAACTTCGCCCTTGCCCATATCGAGTTGTTTTGCAATTTCTTCTACACCTTTACCATTTTTGTACATTTCTAGCACATTGGTGAATTTTGGGTTGATGCTCATTTTTTTGCTATCATCAATAATCATATCAACGCTTTTTGACTGCCTGCTGGGTTTTGCGGTACTCCCGCCGTTAACATTCTTTTGCTTTTCATCTATTAAGTTGTACAAAAACAACAGCTCTTGATATTTGGCATCAAATTCTTTCATTGCATTTTTTGTCATGTCATTAAGCTCCGACATGGTTTCGTCTGCTTCTGACACGGTTATTTCCAAGGCATCCAATTTTTCGGTGATGTCTTTGGCTTCGTCGCTATTTTTTCCAAAGCCAAGGCTGGCGGCAATCACTAAAACGCCGCCTATTATGAGCATGATAACAATCATGTATACAAAAAAATCTAGTTGAAACAAGCTCATACCACAACCACCTAAATCTTAATATCTAACATTCCTTGCGACATCCCCGGGATATTTTTTTTGGGCTTTTCATCTTTTGAATCTCCCTTTTTATTGCCCTTGCCATCACCGCCCGTTCCTCGTCCTCTGCCGTCCTTGTTAAGTTCGGCATCTTCGGTCTGCGGTGTTTGTGTAACTGATTTTTGTTCTTGTTCAGCGGCTTTTGCAAATTCGTTTGCAAATTGATTGTTTTGAATTTCTGCACGGCTTCCGTCGTTGTTTGTAACACGGTTTAGCATAGCCGTGCGTTGTACCATAACCTGCATATCAACTGGTCTGATATCCATATCGCTTCCCCCTTTAAAAGCGCAAAGCCTTTACTCTACCAAGGCCTTAACCGTTATCCTTCCATCTTCGGCTTTAAGTATAGATGTGGTGATGTCGTCGTTTACTTCCATTTTAAAATTACCTATCTGCACTGAAACCCCATGATGCATTATTTTTTCAACAACAATGCGTGATTTTGTGCGTCGTAGGGTTTCCGCCAGCTCCCCTAACTCTTCTTCCATTTGCCTTGCTCTGTCCCGCAAAAGATTTCGGTTTTGCAAAAGTTGCACTAAAAGAGCTTTTTTTGCTGGCTCCATAGCGTTTACATCCACCGTAGCAACAATGCCTTCATAGCTGTCATTGAGCCGTGTAAATTGCTCACGAACCTCTGCATAGCTATTTTTAAGCTGTTCAAATCGGTCTGCAATAGTGCTGTTTTTTCCAACAGAAACCTCTGTTGCAGTGCCCACATGCGAGCCTATGGTTTTTGCCCTAATTTCTTCGCCTGCTGAAACATTTCCGCCCGCTATAAAACAGTTGTCGCCTTCCAGCGTTATTGCGCCGTCTGCCGTAACATTTGAATGTAATATTGCATTTGACTTTACGCTACCTTTGGCTATAATGGTGGCATTTTGTGTAAATTTAGTAAAAACATTATTCCCGGACTCTACCCTACCTTTACCGCGTCCCATTATGCCGCCATAAAGATTTACAGCTCCTCCTGCTATTATATCGGCTGCTTCTACAATGCCCTTAACCTCTACATTGCCTTTTGCTTCCACCGAAAAACCAGAAAGCACATTGCCTTTTATATTTACGCAACCCTCAAACTCTATATTACCTGTAGAAAAATCTACATCTCCAGAAATTTCCAAAACAGGACTTACAGAAACTGTCTTTCCAGAAATTACTAGCTGACCTGCTAATTCTGCAATAAGCTCTAATTCGTTTTCCGCAACCATTGTGTTTTTGCCTTTTGGCAATTTTGGTGCGGGCTTGCCCGTTTTTGGCGCAATAGCGTTGCCAAATACATCTATACCTGCCTCACCCTCAGTAGGATGAACACGGACTGCCAAAATATCGCCGCCACGAATAGATTCAAAAAAATCTACTTGGCGATAATCCACACTGCCGTCGCCTAAAATTTTTGGTTGGTTTTTTTCTCCCGAAATATCGAAACTATAATCAATTCTTCCATCTTGACCATTTATAGGCTTCAAGCCTTTTGCTATAACATATTTCACATTATAGTCTTTTTTATTGCCCATTTGTACAATGCGTTGAATCTCCTCGGTATCTATGCCGTATTTAATGCCGTCAGCAATCAATTTTTCTAATATTTTTTCGATAGTAAGCAAAGCTCCGCCTTCATCCGGCATTTCAAATTTTAAACCTGCAACTAACTTATCCTTGGTTATTTCAACAGAAAGTGCTTCTCCCCTTGCGTCTTTCAAAGTTTCTGACGAAATTTTTCTTTCAATTTTTGGTTCTGCCATTTTTACTATGTCACTGAGGACGTTATAATCCGCTTCTTTCAGTCCTTTGGCTTCTATAGCATCAATAAGCTCCCTGCGCGTAATAGGATTTTTAGGATTAGGAACATTTACAACAATATAAAAACCGTCAGAACGCTGCTCAATAGTCACTTTCTTTTCCACGAAATCACCCCTTCAAAGTTTTTTTGACTGCACTAATCTGAAATTAGCATTACACTAATTCCATTTAAAATCATGGACTGCTCTCCCTCGTTTAGCGCAAAGGCTACTCGGTCAGCACTCCATGTATTAAATTGGAATTAGTATTAGGTGAGCAACAGGGCTTTGTGCTTTCCAAGTTTTGTACGCAATTTTAACATCGCTTTTGAGTGTATTTGCGAAACTCTTGATTCTGTAACCTCTAACACTTTACTAATCTCTTTTAATGTCAGCTCTTCGTAATAATATAATGCCACGACCATCTGCTCTTTTTCTGTTAAGGCAGAAATAGCCTCTGCCAGCTCTTGCTTTAATTCCTCGTTTGCAAAAACCGCCTCGGGCGCATTTTCATCAGTTGCCAAAGACTTGGAAAAATCTTTTTCGTGGTTTTGGTCTAAATAGTCATCAAGCGATATCAAAGACATCAAAGACGACTTTTTAATTTCATCTGCTACTTGGTCTTTATTAATCTCTAACTTTTGGGCTATTTCATGCTCTTTCGGCTCACGACCCAATTCCGATTCAAGGGCAGTATATGCCTCGTCAAGCTGCCTTGACTTTTGGCGCATGGTGCGAGGCACCCAATCAAGCGCACGTATGCCGTCAAGCACCGCACCTCTTATGCGAAGAGATGCGTATGTTTCAAATTTCACGCCTTTTTCGTGGTTGAATTTTTCTATGGCATCTATTAGACCAAAAACACCGTACGATATAAGGTCCTCTTGGTCTATAGCAGACCCAACATATATATTAAGCCTGCCTACCACAAATTTTATCATAGGAGAATAGTGCAAAATAAGGGTTTCTTTTGCAGATTGACGTACGGCGTGGTCGTTGTTTTTTGCGAATGCATCCCATGCTTTTTTGATACTTTCTGCATTTTCTTTTGTGTTCACGTAAGCTCTCCTTTCAAAAGCAACTTTGAGTATAAGTTATTAGCAACCATAGATTTACTCCAATCCAATCCTTGTGACCAAGAGGACGGCAGGTGTATTTGACTGAACCTTTGGGTAAACACACCGTAAGGACGAGGGAGAGAAGGATTGTGATTGGAATTAGTCTGCGGTTACATTAATCAAAGTCATCGCTCATCTCAAGGTCATGTTCTGTTTGCGATGCAAAGTCTGACACTTCATTGTCTACAACTTGTTCATTTTCAATAGCAAATTCCACTTGCGGAGCTGTGTAAAACACTTTTTTTTGCAATATAACTCGCACAATTACGCCAAAGATGTAAAAGGCCACAAAAACAATAAGCAGGTGAAATAACACCGTGGTTAAGTCGCGCCCAACAACAAGGTTAACCACAGTTATGATGAGTCCTGCAGCAAAACATAAAATATATTCCAATTTTTTTAGAAGCATTTTAATACCTCGCTTTACCTAAATTTCCTTTGTGCCTTTGCCTATTGTTTTAATGTTCAGTATGCCTGTTGAGGTATGAAGCTCTATTGTGCGACCATAGTTTTCCCTTACATCCATTGATTTAATCGGTATATTTAGCTCTTTTAATATTTTTATGCTGGCATCTACATTTCTATCGCCTATTCGCATACTGTCATTTGTGCTGTTAAACGCAAACATTTGTGCGCCACCCGCCAATTTCGCAACAATAGCACGCTTATTAGCACCAGCGCGACCCATGTCATTTATAAGTCTTATAATAGCGGTGTCTACAAATTTTGCTAAATTATCGTTGTTCATAATTTGCGTGGAGTCAGGCAGCATACAATGCGCCATACCCGCAACTTTGCTTGTTGGGTCATAAAGACATATGCCGACACAACTACCTAAACCAAGTGTAATTAGCACACCTGGGTCCTTTGTAATATTCATATCCGCCATACCAACCATAACTCTATTCATATTAAGCAACCCCTAGTGCAGAAAGAATAGTGCCAAAAGAATCAAAATCTGGCACAAGTAAGAATATCCCCGATGCATTTTTTTCTTGCGTTTCAAAAACCGTGTCTATAAATAATACTCCATCAGACATTTTGCTAAACTCTATAGCTGGAACAGAAAGTATTGCTGCAGCCATATCACGCGCCAAAACAGGCGGAAATGGCTTTGCGGATTTATTAATAAAACGAGACATCGCACCAAGATAAGAGGAACAAAGTATATTTCCAATTTCCTCCAAAGCAGATAGCTCCATTTCATTAAATTCATCCAAACAGTCAGACTCGCCAAGCCCCATACCTTCCAACATGCTGTTCACAAGGGTTCTTGCCGCCTCAGGGCGCAATAAAAACATCATCATGCCATTTATATCACCATGGATGTTTACAAGCACCCCAAAAACAATAACCTCATCACCGCCCAAAATGCTGCCTACTTCGTTAAATTTTAAAAATTTAACTTCGGGTACTGTCATTTTAACTTGGGTAGAAATAAGTTCGCTTAATGCACCAATAGCATTACCCACGCCAATATTGGCTATTTCTTTAAGTACGTCAAAGTGCAGGTCATTAAGTTGATTAATATTACGGAACATATAATACACCTCTTTCTCATAATTTTATGGTGCTTCGTTACGTCTTTGCTTGCGCTGTTGTGAAAAAATATAACTAATAATTGACTCTTGATACTCTGGTTCTATGTTAATAAATAATACACGATATTGATATTTTTGTGCGGTTTTTGGGACATATTGTTTTTCTAATATCAGACCAACAAGCACTAATTTTGTGAGCCCCAAAGTGAGTTCAATTTGTATTTGATAGTCCATGTTAAGGTCGTGCTCTGTTACAAAACGCAGTCCCCCGCCGCCAATATCCTTTGCATTGCCTTCATATTCTGTTGACATTCCCGCTTTAAAAAACAGCTCTGCGGCTACATCACCTTCTTCAAAATCCATTACCATAAATTTTAAGGGTATATCACAAGAAAACCTAAAAAATTCACGTCTTTGCATTTTGTAGCTGTCTTTTGAAAGACGCAATGCCTTGTAAATTTGCCCATCGCCCTTAATAAAGCCCTCAAAAAATCCTTTAAAAGCTATTATGGATTCGCTTGTGTAAATAGTTACGTCGTACTCCCTGTCTTGATACATCTCCAAAATCTCATCATTGCGACTAGCTTGAGTAACCGCCAAAACATAATTGCTCTTATCTAAAACATCGATAATTTGGCTGGAATACACTTGTTCGCTATTATTTTTATACATCACTTTTATGTCTAACTTGTCTCCAATGTTAATAAAGTCAAAAGCCATAACATATCCCCTTATTATTTGTTGCCAAACAGCCTTTTCATAAAGCCTTTCATACCTGACGATGTTTTTTCAATTTTTAAATCCAAAATCGTATTGCCTATCCTTTCAACTTCTTTTGAAAAATCGCTGTTAGGAAAAGACAATATGCACGGCTTCTGTTGCTTTACTGCCTTTACAAGACTGCGGTCATACGGAATTGTGCCAAGATGATTAAGCTCTACATTCAAAAAGCTACGTGCCACTTTTTGCAAATTATCAAAAATCCTAATACCTTCTTTTTGGTCATCTACACGGTTTATAATAACTTTAAATTGCGGCACATGCGCTTCATTACTGCGCTCTTTAACGGATTTTATAAGAGAGTAGGCATCCGTTATAGATGTAGGCTCTGGTGCACACACCACAATACATTCACCAGCAGCCATAACAAAGCGCAAAACAGTATTTGCAATACCAGCACCAGTATCAATAAGTACAATGTCTGCCATTTCATCAAGATTTGCCAAACTATCAACAGTAGATTTTAACATGCTTTCAGAAATATTTGCAAGCTCTACCAAGCCAGAGCCGCCCGATATAAAGCTAATTCCGCTTGGTACACGTGTTACGGTTTCTTCAAGGGTTCGCTGCCCGCTTAACATATCTAAAAGGCTGTATTTTGGGGCGACCCCTAGTAAAATTTCTATATTAGCAAGCCCCAAATCTGCATCAACTACAACAACCCTTGCGCCTTGGCGGCTCAAATATAATGCCAAATTTACTGTAAAATTTGTTTTCCCAACCCCTCCTTTGCCGCTGGTTACTGTTATAACACGTGCGCTTGAAGTTTTAACAGTATCGCTTGTCTTGCGAGCGGTAAGAAGTGCTCTTAAATTGCGTGCTTGGTCCATAATTTAGCACCCCCTATGATTCGCCGAGCCCCAAAAGGCGTGTTGCAACCTCGCCTGGGGCAACGGTTTTAATATCATCGGGAACATTTTGACCAAAAGTGATATAAGACAACTTTTTACCCGTACGATGGCAAATATTTACAATGGCACCAAGTTTTTC
>WRBU01000024.1 GCA_009784355.1 Defluviitaleaceae bacterium | reverse complement strand
TAGTTTGCAGCAACGGGTTCTTTGTAGGGGCGGCATTCTGCCGCCCGCCACGCTTTCGTCTTGAAGTCGAATTTGGCAAAGCATTAGCTCCAAAAGGCGGCAAAATGCCGCCCCTACGATTTTGTCGATGCGAACTTGTCCGCATCTTTTTTGGAATGTTTAACAATCCAAAAAGACCCCACCAAGGAGGTCTTTCTAACATTATCTTTATGCTGGTCTTTGACCATTGTCAGCAGGATGATGAACAACACATTCTTTGTTACCGCAACAATTACCGCCGCAGCAGCTTTCTTTTTCTTGCATTTTTGCCACTTTTTCATTAAGGCTTTGAGCTATATTATCGCAGGCTTGGGCTGTTTTTGCCACCACAGTTTTTGCGGCAGACTCTATCTTGGGCTTGGCTTTTTCACACGCTTGGTTAATTTTTTGCCCCATTTCTTTAAAAAATTCCTTTGTGTCTTCTTGGAATTTTGCCCACTTCTCTTCTGTGGTTGGCTTGGCTTCGCAACAAGCCTTTGCACCAAGAGCATTCAGCAATTTTGTAGCCTCGTCCACGGTTATTTTGCCCTCATCAATCATTTTTAACACTTGCATTCTCTCTTCTTGCATAAAATTTTCCTCCTTTATATTTGGCAATAAAAAATCTGCATATATCTTAATATACGCAGATTTTATCAAAAAGTATGCGGTAAAAAATATTACTTCTTCTCAGAGGTCAGAGGACCAGCCATTATTTCTTGACGGACAAGAGATTTGCGAAGAGCAAGCTCTGCACGAAGGTAGTCAAGGCCTTCCGCCTTATCTTTAAGGCGTTTTCTTGCACGTTCTTCTGCTCGCCTTGCACGTTCTGCGTCAATTTCGTCGGGGTGTTCTGCAATGTCTGCCAGCACAACAACTTCTGTTTGGCCAATTTCTGTAAAGCCGCCCAAAAGTGCCACCCGCTCTATTTTTTCGTCATCATAATACCGCAAAGTGCCAATGCCAAGCACGGTTGTAAGCGGCTCGTGTCCGCTTAACACACCTATTTGACCGTCAACGGTCTGCATAATCACCATGTCCACATTTTTGTCAACAGCCGTTTTGGCGGGTGTTACAATTCTAAGGCGAAACTTTTTGCTTTTTTCTGCCATAGCTCATTCACACCACCTTCTATTGTTGTTGACTATCTTTATAGCGTTGGATAACATCGTCTATACCGCCTGCTGTAAGGAACATACCTTCTGGAATGTGGTCGTGGCGACCTTCCAAAATTTCGGCAAAACCACGTACAGTTTCTGCAACAGGCACGTAGCGTCCTGGATAGTTGGTGAATTTTTCTGCAACGAAGAATGGTTGGGACAAGAAACGCTGAACTTTACGTGCTCTTGCAACAACAATTTTATCTGCCTCAGAAAGTTCGTCCATACCAAGAATGGCTATAATATCTTGCAATTCTTTATAACGCTGCAAAATTTCTTGCACACCACGGGCGGTGTTATAGTGAACATCGCCCAAAATCTGCGGGTCAAGAATCCTTGATGTAGAAACAAGCGGGTCAATAGCAGGGTAAATACCAAGCTCAACAATGCTTCTTGAGAGTGCTGTTGTAGCATCCAAGTGGGCAAATGTTGTGGCTGGTGCTGGGTCAGTATAGTCATCCGCAGGCACGTAAACCGCTTGAACGGAAGTAATAGAGCCTTTGTTTGTAGAAGCAATACGCTCTTGCAGCATACCAACTTCTGTAGCAAGGGTTGGTTGATAACCTACCGCAGACGGCATACGCCCCAAAAGTGCGGACACTTCAGAACCAGCTTGAATAAAACGGAAAATATTGTCAACGAACAACAATACGTCTTGCCCTTGCTCATCACGGAAATATTCCGCCATTGTAAGACCCGTAAGTGCTATTCTCATTCTTGCACCCGGCGGCTCATTCATTTGTCCAAAGCAAAGTGCCGTTTTATCAATAACACCAGACTCTGCCATTTCGTGGTAAAGGTCGTTTCCTTCACGTGTACGCTCACCAACGCCAGCAAAAACGGAATAACCGCCGTGCTCCGTTGCGATATTACGGATAAGCTCCGTAATAAGAACCGTTTTACCAACACCCGCACCGCCAAAAAGACCAATTTTACCGCCTTTTGCGTATGGGCAAAGAAGGTCAACAGCTTTTATGCCTGTTTCAAGCATTTCAACAGCCGCCGCTTGCTCCGCAAAGCTAGGGGCTTCACGGTGAATTTTCCAGCGAGTGGTATCTGGGGTTGGTTTGTCGTCAATAGCTTCACCAAGGACGTTGAAAATACGCCCCAAAGTGGCTTCACCAACAGGAACAGAGATAGCCGCACCTGTATCAACAACATCCATATTTCTTGTAAGGCCGTCGGTGGAAGACATAGCGATTGCACGCACAACGCCGTCCCCAAGGTGTTGCGCTACTTCTGCAACAACATTTAGCTCTCCGTGTTTAACTTGCACAGCATTGTACAAATTCGGCATAGCGTCCACAGGGAATTTAATATCCAAAACCGCGCCTATTATTTGGGTAATTTTACCAGTCAAGTTTACAACTCCTTTCTGCCCGTCATGGCGGGCGAGCAATGCTCGCCCCTACGAGAGGGCATTTGCTCCGCCAACAATTTCTGAAATTTCTTGGGTTATAGCCGCTTGACGCACCCTATTTAACATAAGAGTTAGGTCAGAGATGATGTTTTCTGCATTTTCTGTGGCAGAATCCATTGCAGTCATAGTAGCACCCTGCCCAGAAGCGGCAGATGTTATCATGCATTCAAACATAGCCGTACCAAGGTATTTCGGAATGGCGTAGCTTAAAACCTCTTCGGTAGATGGTTCAAATTTCATAATGTCTATTTTTCGGTCATCCTCGTCTTTAAAATCTTCGGCAGACATAGGCAAAAGACGCAAAGCAGTTGGGATATAGCTTATTGCCGACACAAATTGGGTGTGGCAGACATAAACCTCGTCATAATCCCCATTTTCATATTGTTCAACAATTTCTTCAACAATTTCCCTTGCATCTTCCATGCTTGGGCTTTCAGAAATGCCAAAATATGACTTGACAATATTAGCACCACTGCGGCGCATGAAATCTCTTGCTTTGTTGCCTATCGTAATAAAAGCAACTTCTTTGCCTTCGTCAGAAAGCTGAACCGCAAGATTTGCCGCCAATTTAGTAATATTGGCATTGTAGCCGCCGCAAAGACCACGGTCATTGGCAATAACCACAACCAAAGTCTTTTTGATGGTACGAAAGCCTTCAAAAGCAGGATGCTCAATTAATTTTGCGTCAGTTTTTAAAATGTCGCTAATAGCCCTGCGAACCAGCGAAAAATAGGGGCTTGCCGCATTTAGCTTGCCTCTGGCTCTTGCCATTTTGGCGGAAGATACCAAATTCATAGCTTTCGTGGTCTTTTTGGTGGTGGTGACAGAACGTATACGCCCTTTAATATCACGCATTGTTGCCATCTACTCCACCCCCTATTTTTGCGGCAAACGCTTAAACTCTTCAATGGCTTTGCGCAGCTCGGCTTCAAGTTCTTTTGTAATTTCACGCTTTTGCGCAATTTGAGCAAGAATTTCGCTGTGGCTCGTATGGAAATACTCTAAAAGCCCAGCCTCAAACGGACCTATGTTTTCAACAGCTACATCCGCAAGATACTTGTTGGTAACCGCAAAAAGCACGACAATTTGCTCTTCTACCTTCATTGGCTTGTATTGCCCTTGTTTCAAAATTTCCACAATACGCAGACCATGGTTAAGACGCTCCAAGGTGTCCTTATCAAGGTCAGAGCCGAATTGGGCAAACGCCGCAAGCTCACGGTATTGCGCAAGCTCAACACGGATAGGGCCTGCAATTTGGCGCATAGCTTTAATTTGGGCAGAGCCGCCAACACGGGATACCGAAAGACCGGGGTTTACCGCAGGACGAATACCGGCGTTAAACATATCGGACTCCAAGAAAATTTGCCCGTCTGTAATGGAAATTACATTTGTTGGTATATATGCCGTAACGTCGCCCGCTTGGGTTTCTATAATAGGCAAAGCCGTGATAGAGCCGCCGCCGTAGTCTTTGTTAAGGCGTGCGGCACGCTCTAAAAGGCGGCTGTGTAAGTAGAAAACATCACCGGGGTATGCTTCACGTCCTGGTGGACGGCGTAACAACAAAGACATTGCACGATATGCCACGGCATGTTTTGAAAGGTCGTCGTAAATAACTAAAACGTCCTTGCCTTGTTCCATCCATTCTTCTGCAATAGCAACACCGCAATACGGTGCCATGTATTGAAGCGGAGCAGTGTCGGAGGCATTAGCCACAACAACGGTTGTATAGTCCATTGCACCCGTTTCTTCTAATTTAGAAACAACACGGGCAACAGTGGACGCTTTTTGACCTATTGCGACATAAACGCAAAGTAGGTCTTGTCCTTTTTGGTTGATGATGGTGTCGATACAGATGGCGGTTTTACCTGTTTGGCGGTCGCCGATAATAAGCTCACGCTGGCCACGCCCAATAGGTACCATGCTGTCAATGGCCTTAATACCTGTTTGAACAGGCACAGAAACCTCTTGACGGGTAATAACACCAGGAGCAACACGCTCCATTGGGCGGCTTGAAGTAGCATTTATAGGACCTTTGCCGTCAATAGGCTCGCCAAGAGCATTTACGACACGCCCTATCATAGCGTCACCTGCAGGCACTTCAACAACACGTCCTGTCAATTTAACAGCGTCGCCTTCTTTAATGCCTTCGTCGCTACCTAATAGCACCACACCCACATTATCTTCTTCAAGGTTTAACGCCATGCCATGCACGCCATTAGCAAATTCTAACAGCTCGCCAGCCATAGCCCCTTCCAAGCCGAAAACACGGGCAATACCATCACCGACCTGTATAACAGTACCCACTTGGGCAATATCCAAGCGAGCCGTATATCCTTTTATTTGCTCTTTGATAGCAGAGCTAATTTCTTCAGGTCTAAGAGACATATATTTTTTCTCCTTTATAGTTTCGGATGTTGCGGCGGCTATAACTATTTGGCTGCCGTCATCAACTGCTTTGTTAATTTGCTAATTTGGTTCTTGGTGGATGCATCAAAAACATATCCGTCCACTTCTGCCTTAAAACCAGCTATCAATGTAGGGTCAATCATTACTTCAAGCTCGATAGTTTTTTCCAGTTTTTTAGCCAAAACCGCAGCAATTTCTGCTTTTTTTGCATCATCCAGCGGCTGCGCGGAATATATTTTTGCTACTGCTATACGCTTATGCTCTTTATACAAATCTTCAAAGCGTGCAAGCACCCCCGCAAGCTCTCTTTGGCGGCCACGTTTGAAAATAAGGGAAAAAAGCCCAATAAAGTCCTCAGGCACTTTGCCCTCAAAAATGGTCTGCATGGTCGCCATTTTATCACTGGCAGAAATAGCACGGTGGTTTACAATGGCAGCAAAGTCTTTATCTGAATTTAATACAGCCAAAATGTCCTTTGCGGCTTGATTGTATTCATCTAACTGGTTTTTTTCTACCGATATTTCAAATAATGCTTTGGCGTAACGCAATACGGCTATTTGGTCCATACGGCATCCCCCAATTCAGCAATAGCATCATCTAAAATTCTGCTTTTGGTGGCTTCGTCCATGCCGCCGCCAATGAGCTTTTCTGCCATCATAGCAGAAACTTGAACAATTTGAGTACGGACTTCGTCACGGGCTTTTTCACGCTCGCGCTCAATTTCCGTTTTCGCACGTTCCATAATAAGTCGTGCTTCGTCATTTGCGCTTGCTATGATTGCTACTTCCTTTTCGCCCGCAAGTTTTCTTGCCGCATCCAAAATGTCTTCACGTTCGCCAGAAATTGCAAGCATTTTGCCTTCGTATTCCGCACGGGCATCATTAGCCACTTGCATGTCCTCGGCTGCTTTTGCAAGCTCTCCCGCTATGCGGTCTTTGCGGTCGTTAAGAAATTTACGCACAGGCTTGTAAAGAAGCCACGATAAAACAAGGATAATCACAATTACGTTTATCCAAATAAAAATTATGTCATAAAGCGTGTTAATATCCAGCCCTAAAACTCTGTCATACTCTGCCAAGTCTGCGCCAGAACCAGCAGTAAGCCTAACGGGATTTATTGCAGTAAGTAAATTTTTTAGCAACACAAAACCTCCTCTCCTAGTAACTAATAACTAGCGTTTAGTTTCTGGATTTTAGAGTGCTGCCATTGCGTCAAGATACATGTCTACAAATGGGTTTACGAAAACAAGCAATAGAGAAATTGTCAAACCATAAACACCACCAGTTTCAGCAAGTACACCACCGATAATCATAGTAGAGCGGATTTGACCAGCAGCTTCTGGTTGACGGCCAACAGCTTCAACAGCTCTTGCGGCTGTGTAACCTTGCATTAAAGATGGAGCCATACCAGCCAAAACAGCGATAACAGCACCAAATATAGAAGCAGTAATAATAGAGGCTACTGCGCCCTCATGACCCATGACAGGTGCGACCGATAGAACAGTCGATAGGTTTTGATACACATAATTAAGCATTTTTTCTTCCTCCTAAAATGTTTGGAAAATTTATTTAATTTGTTGTTGCTAAATTTAGTTGTCCGTTGCGGACTTTAATCTGTTTCCGGCACTTTCATCATCAAGAAGTACATGGAAAGGGTAACAAATATGAATGCGTGCAACGCACCGACGAAAAGGTCAAAATAAAGGGACAAAGCACCCGGAACGCCAATTTGAACAAGGCGTGGGAAAAGCCCATATATAAGACCCATAAGTACAAGACCGCCAAGCATATTGCCGAACAAACGCAAACTTAACGATATAGAGCGTGAAATATCGCTCGCAACGTTAAGCGGGAAAAATATGAAAACAGGTCGGAAAAATTCCTTTACGTATTCGCCTTTTTTCATATTGTAGCGTATCCCAATAACTTGCATTAAAATAACTGTGGTAAATGCAAGCGGGAAAGTGGTGGCAAAGTCTGCCGTTGGCGGACGCAAGCCAAAAATACCACTGATGTTTGCCAATAGCAAAAACAAAAACAAGCCGAAAAACCATGCTCCAAAATGAGCGTACTTTTTGGTCATAATCGTAGTGACGTGATTGTCAAAGAACTCCACCAAGGCTTCGATTATATTTTGAAACCTTGTTTCAGGCACAGGCTTAAATTTTTTCAATTTAACGCGTACAACGACTGCCAAAAGAATTAAAACCGCACCAACAATCCATGTGGAAATAGTCGTGTCAGTTATATTTATCCAAATATTGTCAGTAATGTACAATCGCCAGCGTGCCTGTATGTCAAAATTCATACTCTACTCCTCCTTTCTTTCGGATTTAGATTCTAGAATTTTGCTAATTTCTTCTGCCGAGCGTTTTGAGCTTTTTCGCTCAAAAACACCGACTATATATGCGGAGAGAGTAAGCGACATTGTGCCGATTATCGCTCCGATTATACCAAAAAAACCAAGAAAAAACACGGACGCAAATAATGCTAAACCCGTGAGCAAAAAACGCGGCATATATCCCGCACGCATGTAAAGGGAAGCCCTTTGTTTGTTTTCCATTTTAAGGGCTTTATTTACTGCCCTTTCCAGCAAAAGGCATTTAATAGCTGCCATTATTGCACCAACCGCCACACCAATAGCATAGCTGATATTTGCAGGCAGGTTAAAAAACGGAATATCAAACCTAATGATTTGAAAATAGCTTCGTGTGTCTATTGTTGAAGGCACAACAAAAAAACCGATAACCAAGCCCAGTACAGAAAATACAAGTATACCTTTTAAGAAACCCTTTGTTTCGCGTGATAGGTCCACTTCTTTGCCTTCTTTCCTATGCTTCAAATTCATCTGGTCTTTGGCAAGACTTGCCAAAAAAGTACAAAATGTTTCCTAAAATACGTTGGGATGCAAGTCCGTCCCCAAAAGGATTTTTTGCTTCCGACATTGCTTTGTGAGCCGCTTCATCTAATAGCAGTTTTGACGCAGCATTGTAAACTGAATTTTCTTCGTTGCCGCCCAGCACCAAGCAACCAGCATCTATGCCCTCTGGTCGTTCTGTTACATTTCTCAAAACTACCACAGGCACATTGTGATACGCAGCACCCTCTTGCAGTCCACCCGAATCGGTAAGCACAAGATACGAACGTGCCATTAAATTGTGTAAATCTTGTACATCCAACGGATTTGTTAGTAAAATGCCACTTTGGTCGCCTAAAATTTTGTGTGCTGTACTTTGCACGACCGGGGATGGGTGTACGGGGTATACCACATGAACATCTTTAAAATCTTGTGCAATACGCAACACCGCATGACAAATGTCTTCCAAAGGTTTGCCGTGATTTTCACGCCTATGAGCAGTCATGGTGATGATACGCTTGCCCTTAAAGTCCAATTCATTTAATCTTTTTTCGTTAAAGTTATAGGACTTACGGGTTAAGTTTGCGGCGGCGTCAATTTCTGTGTTGCCTGTAATAAAAATGCGGTCGCCCCACTCACCTTCTGAACGAATATTATCCCTTGCTGTTTGGGTTGGTGCAAAATGAATGTCAGCACAAACTCCTACAATGCGGCGGTTTATCTCTTCGGGAAAAGGTGCGTATTTCTCGTGGGTACGAAGCCCCGCCTCAACATGCCCTAATGGAATTTTCGCATAAAACGCCGCAAGCGATGCCGCCATGGTAGTGGTTGTGTCGCCATGAACCAACACAAAGTCAGGCCTTGCATCCGCCAAAACATCCATTATGCCGTTTAGAGCTTTTGTGGTTATGCTTGCAAGGTCTTGGTTTTTGGTCATAATGTCAAGGTCATAATTGGGTATTATGCCAAAAACATCCAGCACACTATCTAACATTTCCCGATGCTGTGCCGTAATGCATACCAAAGAATCCACCAAAGCAGATGCCGACAAAACTTTTACCAAGGGTGCCATCTTTATGGCTTCTGGTCTTGTTCCAAAAACGCTTAAAATTTTGATTTTTTGCACCAAAACCACCCCATTAAATCACACGGCTAAACGCTGTGGATTTTTTCAAATTACGCAACTCTTTTACGCAAATTTTCATGGTTTTTATGGAGCCATTGGCATCCATTACCTTAACCTTTTTAAGATTAGGCTTCCATGTGCGCTTTGAACGGCGAGAAACCTTGCTTCTTGTCATGCTTATTTTATGACCAACCTGCACGCCTTTATTGCTAATTTCACATCTTGCAGCCATCTATATACACCTCCTTACAAAATCAATAAAACACGCCTTTTCAAAAGACACAGGTATATTGTAGCAGACTTTGAAAAAGATTGCAACATAAATTTTTAATTTTTGCAAAAAGGTTTGTCTTGACCCTCAGGCTCTTTTTTGATACACTGTTTTTACAACAATCGACAAGCAGATAGGCGGCGGATTATAAATGAAAAGATGGGTCTTACGAAAAAATGATGCGAACATCGAACTAATGAGCGAGGTACTGAAAATTGACCCCGTTTTATGTAATATTTTGGCAAATAGAAATATAAGGAGCAAAAATACCGCCATACGGTTTTTAAATCCAATACTTGATTATTTGCATCCAATGGATGAAATGATGGGGGTTGCAAAAGCTACAAATATCATTCAAGATGGCATTGAAGCCGACAAGCGGTTTTGCATTTTTGGTGATTACGATGCCGACGGCGTAAGCAGTACAGTAATTTTGCGAAAAGGTTTAGAGGGGCTTGGGGCAGATATTTGGCATTATATACCTCATCGTGAAAAAGAGGGATACGGACTTAATTTAGCGGCAGTTGAAGAAATTGCAAATGATTGTCATATTTTGATTGCGGTGGATAACGGCATTGCGGCGGCTGATGAGGTAACGAGGGCTGCGGAGCTTGGAATTGAAGTAATTATTATAGACCACCACGAGCCGCCTTTTACAGAAAAGGAAGATGGCAGCAGACAGGAGGTTCTGCCGCCAGCCGCCGCTATAATCAATCCAAAACAGTCATCTTGCAAATATCCTTTCAAAGAATTATCGGCGGCAGGACTTTCCTATAAATTCATACAGCATCTTTATGCCGAAAGTAATATTGATTTTGAAGCGGCTGATGAAGCCTTAGTTTTTGCTACGATTGCCACTTTTTGTGATGTAGTTGACTTGGTGGATGAAAACCGTATTTTAGCAAAAAATGGCTTGCGTCTGCTAAATACACAAGGAACAAAAAATGTGGGTTTAAATGCTCTTGTAAAAGCTCGAAATTTGGAGTATAATAGTATAGATGATTTTGCAATCGGATTTGTACTTGGGCCTTGCATTAATGCCAGCGGCAGGCTCTCTTGTGCTGATTTAGCAGTAGAACTGTTTTTGACGCAAGATGAAGCCCGTGCCGCAGAGCTTGCCGCAGAGCTTGTGGAGCTTAATGAAGAGCGCAAAACGTTGTGTGCAAAGCACGTGGACAATACCATTGCAAGCCTTGAAATGTCGCAGCTTGACGATGTGCTGGTGCTTTTTATCCCAGAAATTCACGAAAGCATTGCGGGTATCGTTGCAGGGCGGGTTAAGGAACATACCCAGCACCCCACCATTGTGTTTAGTGATGCTCACGGCGTTGCAAAAGGCTCCGCCCGCTCCATAGAAGGGTATAATGTATTTGAGGCATTGCAAAAACATAAGGATTTATTCGACCGCTTTGGCGGACACGCTATGGCGGCAGGTATAACTATGCCAATAGAAAATATTGACGAGCTGCGTAAGCGGCTTAATGCGGATTCT
>WRBU01000023.1 GCA_009784355.1 Defluviitaleaceae bacterium | reverse complement strand
ATACCTGCGAAAAAAATCTTGACACCATATTTTATCCCTCCTTACGCCATATCCAGCGTACCTGAAACTTTCGCTTGTTTAAAAATTGCTTTGTACAACAGCCCTGCCAAAAGTGTGAAAATTACTGTTGTGATTAACAGCGGAATTAAAGCATTGGTGAAGCTGTATGCCGTGTCGGTTACTGAGTACCGCATAAGCCGCACAGCCCATGTTGGAGGGAATACCCACGAAAAATATTGCGCAGCTTGCGGCAGATTTTCAATAGGGAACAAAAAACCGAAAATGATTGCGAAGGGGTATGTGAGGCAGTTCATCCACAGCTCGGTTTTTTTGGAGAGAGTAAGCAGATATGCTATAAATATGCTGACGACTATGAAGGCAACAAGAGCCAAAAGCAGTGAGATAGCAAGTAAGAGCCAGTTTTGTACGGCAATTTCTGGGCGATATAAAGCAATGGCGAAAAACACGCTTAAAAAGAATGCGCCAAGAGAAAGGATGGTATTGCCTATTATTTTGCCAAGCAGAATTAAGCGGAAGTCCGCAGGGGCTGTAAATATAATGGAAAGAGTATTTGAGAAACGCTCCCTATTAATATCACCTGCGGACGAAAAAGCAATGGAGTTCCATAAATTTAAAAGCCCGCTGCCTAACACAACATATGCTACAAAACTTTCTGCACTGGCGTTTCTAAAAATTTCGCCGAGTATTATGGTGTACAAAAGCGGTCCGACTATCATTGTGTACTTAAACATAGGGCGCACAAAAGTCTGCTTCATTTGCAGTGAAAGTGAAGTCAAGATGATGGAGGATGATTTCATTATTCATCAGCTCCTTTCACAAGCTGTATGTAAGCGTCTTCCAGCGTTATTTCATCCCTAGCCACTGCTTCCACTCTGCGGGGCTTAAGGTTTGCTTTAATTTCTTGCGGCGTACCCAATTTTAGAATCTCGCCGCTTTTAATAATGGCAATACGCTCGCAAAGCTCATCAGCTTCATACATATTGTGGGTGGTCAATAAAATTGTTGTGCCATCTGCCTGCAATTTTTTAATGATTTCACGCAGCTTTTCTGCACCCAGTGGGTCAAGCCCGATAGTAGGCTCATCCATAAACAGCACTTCGGGATTATTTATAAGTCCACGGGCAATTTGAACACGCTGCGACATTCCTTTGGAAAAGGTTTCCACACGGGTGTCAGCACGGTCTGAAAGTCCTACCAATTCAAGCAGTTCGTCCACACGTCTGTCCCGCACTGCTTTGTCTACTTTGTAAAGGTTTGCAAAATATTTCAAATTATCACGGGCAGAAAGACGGCGGTAAATACCATATTCGCCGCCAAAAATAAAATTAATGCGGTGGCGGATGTGTTTTTCCTGCCCAAAGCTATTAAACCCAAGAACACGGCAAGTTCCGCTTGTGGGCGCAAGCATGGTTATTAGCATTTTTATTGTAGTAGTTTTGCCGGCTCCGTTTTGTCCCAAAAGCCCAAAAATTTCACCTTTTTGCACTTCAAAACTAATGCCTTTCACAGCATTTATTGTTTTTTTGTTGCGGTTAAACATACCATCACCTGTGGTGAAATTGCGTACCAAATCATTTACTTCAATTACTGCCATGCTATCACACCTTTCATATTTCTTTCAATTATATAATGTGCAATAATTTTGAGCAAGCGGTTGTTTTTTCATAGGGCTTGACTTTTTAGGAGATTTTGATGTAAAATTACAATATTGTGAAAAAGGGCGGAGCGATTTTATGACGATTGGTGAAAAAATTAAGAAAATTCGGTGTCATTTGGGGCTTTCTCAAGAAAATTTAGCTAAAGACATTGGCTGTGGCGTTGCTACAATTAGCCGCATAGAACGAGGCATGGCAGAATGTGATGAAAATATGCTTAAAGCCATAAAAGCCGCCATGGGTATTAAAAATGCGCCGTTTAGTGATGCCGAAATTGCTGCATATCGTGAAAGTCTTTTTGTTTGGTTGGAGCTAATGGCGCACAGACGTATTGATGATGCAAAGGATTTGGGAAGTGAGCTTGCGGTCATATTAAACCTGCCTTTTGAGCGTGATTTGATAATGTTGTATCATTTATATGATGCAGGATTATGTATTACCATAGGCGATTTTGATGATGCCGAAAATAAGATGAATAGCCTTGACAAAGCCAAGATGAATGGCGAGCACCTTTTTCAATATTACCGTAACCTTGGCACGCTGTGTTTTAGGCGTGAAGATTATGAAAGAGCCTTGGAGTATGGCTTGCGTGCCATAGATTATTCAGAGTACACAAGAGGAAATTTGGCGGCGGCGTATTATAGTATTGCGGCGGACTATTCGATGTTAAGTCAGCCCGTGCGTGCCATAATGTATTTGGAAGAAGCCCGCAAAAGACACAAGAATACCCCATTAAGCATACTTTCTGTATTTATAGAGCATGTTCTTTGTAAATCATACTTGCTTTTAAATGAGTCAGAGCGGGCAAAGCCTATTTTAGATGCGGCACTTACAAAAGCCGAGGCGATTGGTGTAAAATTGGGGCGCAAAAAATATATTGGTATGATTTTAAACTTGCTGGGCGTTTACCATATGAAAAGAAGCGAGCACAAAGAAGCATTGGCCTATTTTAATAAGGCACATGAATATTTTTGGGTTGGCGGGCTGGATTATTTTCATAATAGCTATTATAAAGCCCGCTGTCTTTTGGAGTTAAAACAGGCAGCACAAGCGAAAGAGCTGGCGGCGGATGTTTTGGCAAATGCAACTAATAGCGAACGTTTTACAATGCTGTTTGATGGATTGCGAAAAGAAATGCACTTTAAAGAAAATGGTTCGGCAGAGAATATTGAAAATGTGATAATTCCATATTTGATAGGAAAAAGCGAGCTTTTCTTTGCGTTGGATTTTTGTGAGCATTTGGAATGCCGCTATAAAAAAGCAGGGAATTCCAAAAAAGCAAATGAGATAGCTATTATAATGCGTGATATTTACGCAAAAATAATTTTTGGCTAAAAAGTTGAAACTTTTTTTGTTCTAACTGCGTCTAAATATATTGTGCAAGCAAATACTAAAAATAAAAAAGGAGAGTTTTAAAATGAAAAGGTTTTTTGCAGTTATGCTGACGGCGGGTTTGGGGCTTTTGCTTGTTGCCTGCGGCGGTAACGGAAATGACGAAAATAATGGGTATGACAATGAACCCGATTATAATGGGGATTACTCATTTGTAGATGGTAACGACAATGGCGAATGGAACCCTGGTGATTGGGTAGACCCTAGAGGCAACCCAGACCCTGAATTGGCGGCACTTATGGATAGACTATATGAAGGCGTAGAAGTGCCTATGGTTGAAACTTGGGAACTTACGTCAGATAACTTTTACAATGTTTTGTTCATTGACTACATTGAAGGCTCAAGAGGCGTTATGTCGCAGGCAATGATAAATGTTATCCCTCACGCTGTGGTTCTTTTGGAAGTACCCGAAGGAATGGATGTCGAATACATAGCGGCGCAAATTGAAGCTAATGCCGACCCCGCTAGATGGATTTGTGTTAACGCTGAAAAAATGGACGTTTTTGTTAATGGGCAATTTATTGTGATGGCAATGGCCACCGAGGCAGAAGTTGACGGCATTGGCGCAAATGTGCCTTATTTGTTTGACTAATTTAAGTTATGGTATTTTCTAGTCTGCCATTTTTATACATTTTCTTGCCGTTGGTGTTGCTGTTTTATTATGTTGCACCTCGCAAATACAGGAACACGGTATTATTGCTGTTTAGCCTTGGGTTTTACTTCTTTGGCGAACAGCTATATACCGTGTTGCTTTTGATTTCATCAATTTCTGACTTTATTTTTTCTTTGCTAATAGAAAAAAACAGGGACAAGCCACGGCGGACAAAGGGGCTTATGATTGCCGCTGTGGCTGTGTCGCTGGCTATGCTTGGCTTTTTCAAATATATCGATTTTTTTATTGTAACGGCCAATTCCATTTTTGGAAGCGATATACCTTTGACGGGAGTGCCTTTGCCCATCGGCATTAGCTTTTTTACATTCCAAACAATGAGTTATACTATTGACGTATACCGTGGCAACGTGAGGGCGCAAGCCAACTTTACAACCTTTGCAACTTTTGTGTGCTTGTTCCCACAACTGGTCGCAGGCCCTATTGTGCGTTATTCCGAAATTGAAGTGGAGCTAGAAAGTCGTAAAGAGCGGGTAGGGGACATTGCCGCAGGCATACGCCGTTTTTGCGTTGGTCTTGCAAAAAAGGTGCTTATTGCGGATTCTTTGGGGTATTTGGTGGAGATTTTCCGAGACTCGCAGGAGCAAAGCGTCTTATTTTATTGGCTATATGCCTTTGCCTTTGCGGGGCAGCTTTATTTTGATTTTTCGGGGTATTCTGACATGGCGATTGGTCTTGGGCGAATGTTTGGCTTTAAATTTCCTGAAAACTTCAACTATCCGTACGTATCCCGCTCTATCACCGAATTTTGGCGCAGATGGCATATTACATTGGGTCGCTGGTTTAGGGATTATGTATATATCCCCATGGGCGGCAACCGTGTAAAGGCGGGGCGATGGGTGGTCAATATCGCCGTTGTATGGGCATTGACAGGGCTTTGGCATGGGGCAGACTGGAACTTCATTCTATGGGGCTTGATGATGGCTGTCTTCTTGCTAATGGAAAGGCTTTTTCTGTCTAAATTATTAGAGCGGACGTGGCGACCCCTTGCTCACATTTACACAATGTTTTTTATAATTATCAGCTTTGTGTTGTTTAATGGCGAAGGAATTTCAGGGGCAATGTCGGACTTGGCAGGTCTTTTTGGTATAGGCGGCATCCCTGTTGCGGGTGCGGAATCTATATATTACTTGCGTAGCTACGGCTGGCTTTTTGTGCTTGCAATCATTGGCGCAACACCCCTTTTAAAATATATTGCGCAAGATAAATTGAGGCAAGACTCAAAATTAAGGTGGCTAGAGCCCGTTTTGGTGGCGGCTGCCCTAATATTAGTTACGGCGAATTTGGTGGATGGGTCGTTTAACCCGTTTATTTATTTTAGGTTTTAGGTGGCAAAATGAAAAAACGCAGGGATATATTGACAATAGCAATATTTTTGCTGATAATTTTCGGATTAGGGATAGCTTTTTTTGTCATGCCCGATATAGCCAATTCCCGCACAGAAAGGCGGTTGATGGCACGTCCGCCCGTCGTTAGTGCAGGCGGCATTTTAAGCGGGCAAACAATGACTGACCTAGAGCCCTACATGCAAGACCAATTCCCCGCAAGAGAGCTATTTAGAACCATTAACGCAATGACCCGCCGCTATGCATTGGGTCAACGCGACCACAACGGCTATTTCCTTGCGGGCGGGCATTTATCACAAATGGAGCATCCTTTAAATGATGCGGCTGCTATCGAAAACGCACGCTGGCTTGCAGGAATGAGCCACAATCTTTTTCAAGGGATGAACGTGTTTTACGCAATAATCCCCGACAAAAATTACTTTTTAGCACCAAGCCACGGCTTTCTTCACTTGGACTATTACGAATTTATGGAGATTATTCATAGATACATGGGAAGCCATAATTATATCGACCTTTTTGAAATAATGTCGCTGGATGATTTTTATCGCACAGATATACATTGGCGGCAAGAGGCTTTGCATCCCATAGCAGAGCATATTGCGAACGCCATGGGTGCGACTTTGCCGCCTGCTGACAGTTTTACAAGCCATACCCTCCCTAATTTTAGAGGTAATTTCCACGGCGCAGCCGCCTTGCCCGTGCGGGCTGACGAGCTGGTTTTTTTAACAAACCAATATACCGAAAATGCTATTGTACACACTTTGATGGAACAAAACCGTGAATTTGTTTTTTCGAGGTATGTAACATTTCAAGGGGAAGAATTAAGGCTTGGGGTTTACAACCCTAGATTGTTTGAGGGCTTGGACGGATACGATATGTTTTTGGCGGGGGCGCAAGCTATAATTACCGTATATGCTCCCAATGCTGCAACAGACCGTGAGCTTATTATTTTTCGTGATTCCTTTGGGTCAAGCATCGCACCTTTGTTTCTGGGGGGATACTCCAAAATCACCCTCGTTGACATTCGTTATATATCAAGCCATCTTCTCTCCAATTTCATAGATTTTAACGACCAAGATATATTATTTTTATACAGCGTTCCTATACTTAATCGTGGCGGCTTGTTTCGATGATGCCGCATAAACAAAAAGCAGAGGGGCTTACTTCTCTGCTTTAAAAACATGCCTTGCAAACACACCGTAGGGGCGGTTTTAACCGCCCGTTATGCTTTTGGTTTGCAGGTGTGTTTTGCAAAACGTAAGCTAGTGCGGGCGGCTACAAGCCGCCCCTACGGTGCATAAATTTTGTTATTGACTTTTACGTGTCTTTGTGCTAGGATGAAATAATAACAACAAAATTGGAGGCCAGAGCGTGAACAACAACTAATTCATTTGGACAAAAAACGTAAATTTGCGGCATTGGCCGTGTGGTTTTGATGTCAAAATGTATTGGTTGCACGCATGGTCTTTTTGTGTGCTTCAAAACCCGCCATTTTGACGGATTGGAGGAATATGTTAGAAATTAAAAATGTGAGCATACGCCATATTGTAAGCGACAAAATGCTCGTAGAAAATTTTAACTTTGTGCTTAATCACGGCGACAAAGCCGTTATTATTGGGGAAGAAGGCAACGGAAAATCTACCCTTTTGCAATTTATTTTCGACAAATCTTTAATTGACGGCTATTGTGAGCATGACGGTCAAATTGCTACCAAAGCAAAAATGGCATATCTGCCGCAGTTTTTAACAAACGATAAGCTCGCCCTGCCTATACAAGACTTTTTTGGCGGCATAAATTTGAAACAATATGTCAAAATTTTCAATTCTCTTGGTATTGATGCAGAGCTTACAACGCAAAGCCGCCCGATGTCCACCCTTTCCGGCGGCGAAAAAATCAAAATGCAGTTGGCAAAAATTTTAATGGAAAACCCCGATATTCTGCTACTGGACGAACCCACAAACGACCTAGACTTGGAGACGCTGGATTGGATTGAGGATTTCATTAACAACTGCGGGTTGCCTATCATTTTTATTTCCCACGACGAAACATTAATAGAGCGCACCGCAAATGTTGTCATTCATATTGAGCAGCTTGTGCGCAAAACCAAAAGTAAAATTACCATCTATCACGGAGGTTACGCTAAATACGTAAAGTCCCGTGGTTTGGCATACGACAAGCAAATGCAGGTTGCAAAAAAACAACGCACAGAACACAAGGTGCAGATGGAGCGTTGGCAGCAAATCCACGATAAGGTGGAGCATCAGCAAAATGCCATTTCCCGCGGCGACCCAGCGGGCGGGCGGCTTTTGAAAAAGAAAATGAAGGCTGTAAAGTCAGCAGGCAGGCGCATGGAGCGGCAAGCGGAAGAATTTTTTGACATTCCGCAGATGGAAGAGGCAATTTTGGCAGGGTTTGACCCAAAAACCCACATTCCAAACGGCAAAGTTATCCTTGATATACCGCAATTACGTGTTGTTGGGGCGGCTCGCATCGGTATTGTTGGCAAAAACGGCGTGGGCAAAACCACCCTGCTGCGCCAAATGTGGAATGAGCTAAAAGACCGCAAAGATATAATCGCTGTATATATGCCGCAAGATTATAAAGAGGTGCTTGATTACAGTCAGTCGGTGTTGGACTTTTTAGCCCCAAGCGGGCAAAAATTGGACATTACCAAAGCAAGAACATATCTTGGGGGCATGAAATTTACAAAGGACGAAATGTCGGGCAAAATAGGCAGTTTAAGCGGCGGACAAAAGGCAAAGGTGCTGTTCTTGGACATGGTTTTTAAAAACGCAAATGTGCTTGTGCTTGACGAGCCAACACGCAATTTTAGCCCGCTTTCTGCCCCTGAAATTCGCCGCACATTGGGAGAATTTGGCGGTGCAATAATAAGCATTTCACATGACAGAAAATATTTGCAAGAGGTCTGCGGCGAGGTTTACGAGCTGATGTCCGATGGTTTGCTTCGTCAAAAATAAATTTAATTATATTTATATAAAAACAATATTGACAATTTGATTTTATAATGATATAATTACTTTGTTGCGCAACAAATATTTTTAGGAAGTGATGACATGCAAAAAGAAATTATACAAAAAATCGTAGCCGCAAGCGGCATTACGGCTGATGAACTCGTTTTAGTGCATTTTTGGGGCGAAGATGCCGACATTGAAATTATGCACCATTTTGCAGATGCGGTAGCAAGTCTCGGTGCGTCGCCTGTGGAGATGCAGCAGTCACGAACAGTTAACGCAAAACGCTTTACAGAGTTGGTTGGCACAACTTTTAATGATAAGTATTTTGAGCGTTTATCTAATTTTGATGCGGTATTAGATATATTTTGTTATCAACCTGTGGTGCTTGGCACAAAGTTAGACGACGAGAAAATGATGTTGTACAAAAATTACATGGGTAGACTTTTTGGCGCAGTGAGCAAAGCAAAGCGCATGACCCAAATACGCATACCATCTTCGGAAAATGCCTCAGAAGCTAATATGAGTCACGATGAATTTGCAAAGCGTATGTATTCGGCATATGATGTAGATTACAATGCTCTAAAAGCTGTATGTGAGGCAAAAATTTCAGAGATGAAGTCGAAGGGTGAACTTGCATTGCTCACTGGTACAAATTGCCGTTTAGATTTTGATTTAACCGGAAGAAAGTGGTACATTGACGCTGGTGACGGAGATATGCCTTGCGGCGAGGTATACATTGCCCCGATAGAAGCCAAAACAAATGGCACAGTTTTCTTCAAAACTCTATATGCTGGTGATTGGGGCAATTTTGAAAATGTTACACTCACCATTAAAGGCGGGGTTGTTGTCAATGCCGACAATGCGTTGCTAGATGGTCATTTTGAAAAATTGGATGCAAAAAGCAAGACCATTTGTGAGTTGGGGTTTGGGCTAAACCCAAGTATCACAAGCCTTTGCGGATATACTGTATTGGACGAAAAAGCCTGCGGAACTTTCCATATAGCTATTGGTGCAAACACTATGTTTGGCGGTACTAATGACGCACAGTTGCATATGGATTTTGTTGGGCATTATAACAAGGTGATGTAGTGTTGTTTTTCAGAAATCTCCAAAGCCTTTGAAGCAGAAATGTAAATCCCCGCCGTGTACCACAATTCTCTAAACGTTAATTTTCGGCACTGTGTTTTTACACAGTGCTTTTTTGTGTCTTCGCAGGAGCGGTTAAAAAACCGCCCCTGCAATTACGTCCACAGGGCGGTCGGGGTGGTCGCCCCTGCAATGTGGTGCAAAATTACAAAAAATTTCAAAATATACTTGCATTATTTTGCAAGTTGTGATACAATATTGTTAAGAAGTTTTCGACAAAATAATTTATCGGGGGTGAATTTTAAAAATGGAGCACCCAAAACAAAGCAACGACGCAGCAATGATAGCAGAAAAAACCATGCTAATACGAAAAAGCATAGGCATAACACAAAGTGACCTTGCCGCAGGTGCTTTGCTGCCCGAAAAAAGGGTAACGCGGGTTGAAAATGGTAAAGATTACTACAAAGAAGATGAGATAAAGCCCGTTAAGGAGTTTTTGGGCATTGCCGGTATGCCTTTGACGGTGTTTGAATGTGAAACCTTTAAAGGGCGGCTGTATATTTGGCGTGACGTGATGAGAGAAAGGAATATAAAAAAAGCGAAAGAAATGCAAGTTGGACTGCAAAATGTCGTTAGGCTTGACCCTTGTGATAACGACTTGCCAATACTTTATCGGCTTTTTGAAGTTTCGTTGCTTGTTGCTGAAAATAAAATGGATGTCGCCAAGGAAAAATTGGACTTTCTTGAAAGCATTTTTGGAAGGATGAATACCGAACACCTTTATTCTTATAACTTTCAAAAAGGCTTTTACTATGCCACCAAAGATGACTTTGAAAATGCACTTATATATTACCGAAAAGCCCTCAATATAAGGAAAAACACCAAAGATATTCTGCCAGACGATGAAGAAAGACTTTATTATAGTCTAGCGGTATGCTATACGGAGATTGAACAGCCATCTCGTGCAATAGCATTTTTAGGCGAGATGCCTAAAAGTATTTTTGGAAATAAAGAAACAGCCCTTAGTTTGGGCGTAGATATATTAAAAGCTATAAATTTATATAAAATCGGTTTGCCCGATGAGGCGGAATATATATTAAATAACTGCTTTTCTCATGCAACCAGTGCGGAAGATGAGTTTTACATTGGTTTATCTTTACATAATTTAGGTAGAGTGCATAGATACTCTAAAAATTGGGAAAAAGCTATTGAATATTTTGGCAAAGCACTCAATCATTTTGAAGAAAATACTTACCTTCATGCTTGGGCTTTGTATTACAAAATCCGTTGCATGATGGAAACCACAAAACTAAATGACCTAGAAAGAGAATTGATAAAGATAGCAAAATCATTAGAAAACAACGACAATTACACAATCTTTTTAGAAACATTGAGGTACAGCATATATCTAAACAGGAGCATGTCCCGCTATAACCCAACTGCTGTTGACTATATAGAGAATGTTGCTATACCTTATTTCATTAAAGACAATAGCCGTCTAGAAGCACTAGATTGCTACAGTCTACTTGAAAGGCTATTTATTAAAAACAGGCAACAGAAAAAGTCCCTAGAAGCAAATAGGGCGATGCTTGAAATTCGAGAAAGGATGATATAATCCTATGAAAAAAAGATTGTTATCAATGATTTTGGTGCTGTCTACGCTGCTTACTATCGGTACAGTCATTTTATCGGCTGGACCCACTGGTGGCGGCAACCCTCCCGTAATTTTACCAACGTCCGCCCCAATAACATTCCCATTTGATGGCGAATGCTAACAAATTCGTAGGGGCGGCAACCTGCCGCCCGCCATGCTTACGGCTTGCAGGTGTGTTTGACAAAGCACAAGCTCCAGCGGGCGGTTAAAAACCGCCCCTACGGTTGCACACGGCTGGTTAGCCAAGCGTCTTTTGCACTGCTTCTCTACACACCTCACAAAGAAAGGTTTTGTTCATTCTTTCTACATTT
>WRBU01000022.1 GCA_009784355.1 Defluviitaleaceae bacterium | reverse complement strand
GGCGGGCATGACGAGCGTGAGCAAACCCTTAACCAGCTTTTGGTTGAAATGGACGGCTTTGGTGTAAACGAGGGCATTATTATCTTGGCGGCTACTAACCGTCCGGACATTCTTGACCCTGCACTGCTTCGTCCCGGACGTTTTGACAGGCGTGTTGTTGTTGGCCGTCCTGATATTAAAGGGCGTGAGGATATTTTAAAGGTTCACTCCAAAGGCAAGAAAATGGCGGCGGATGTGGACTTGGCGGCTGTTGCGGGCTTAACGTCGGGCTTTACTGGGGCTGACCTTGAAAATCTTCTTAACGAAGGTGCGCTTTTGGCGGCACGTAACAACAAAGAAGAAATTACGATGGCGGATATCCGTCTTGCTTTTGTAAAAGTGGCTGTGGGTACGGAGAAAAAATCCCGTGTTATTTCGCCGAAAGAAAAGAAAATTACAGCTTATCACGAAGCGGGACATGCTATTATTATGGAAGTGCTTCCTGAGCTGGATTCTACCCATCTTGTGTCCATTATTCCAACGGGTATGGCGGGCGGTTACACGATGCCAGAGCCAAAGGACGACAGAATGTATATGAGCAAAGTCCGTATGGAGCAAGAAATTGTGGCGTTTATGGGTGGGCGTGCCGCTGAATATCTTATTATTAAAGATGTCACTACGGGTGCGTCTAATGACATTAAACGTGCGACGGCTATTGCCCGTGATATGGTTACAAAATTTGGTATGAGCGATACTCTTGGGCCCATTGCCTTTTACGATGAAAATGACGAGGTGTTTTTGGGGCGTGATTACGTACAAAGCCGTAATTATGGCGAGAGTGTAGCCGCCAAAATTGACGCAGAAATTGAGCGCATTGTTGGCGGGGCATACGAGGAAGCCAAGGAAATTTTGACAAAATACATGGATACAATGCACAAAATTGCTGATGCTTTGATTGAGAAAGAGAAAATTACGGCTGTTGAGCTTCGTGCAATGTTTGACCCGCCGTTGCCTAAAAAGGGCGACGAGTGGACGGCTAAAAACGAGCCTAGTCCCGCACCTTCTTTGATAGACGAAGATATTTTAATGGACTTGAAAGATGATGACACCGAAGAAAATTAAGCGGCTGATTGTTTTGGAGCAAGCGCAGTCCACCAATACTGTTTTAAAAGAGATGTGCCGCAGAGGTTATGCGGGTTTTAATACTATTGTCTATACCGAGAACCAAATTTCGGGATATGGACGGCGTGGAAAATTTTGGCATAGTGAGGCTGGGAAGAATATCTCGGTCTCTTTGTCGTTGCAAGGTTTTGATGGGGACGAGCTATTGTCGCTTGCTGCGGGGGTTTTTGCGGTGGAGGCTGTTAAGGCTGTTTGCGGCGAGGGCTTGCCGCTTTCGATTAAATGGCCTAATGACGTGCTTTTGGGCGGCAAAAAACTTTGCGGCATATCTTGTGAGAAGATTGGCGGGGATTTTATTGTTCTTGGCATCGGGGTCAATGTGAATAATGAGGGCTTTCCCAAAGGTCTTGAAGATACGGCTACTTCGCTGTACTTGCAGACTGGTAAGAATTGGGATTTGGTTGCATTGCGGGATGAAATTGTTGCGAGGGTTTTTGCGGGGTTTTCTATTGATATTTTGGATAAAGTGCGGCAATATTGTGTGAATATTGGGCAGAATGTGCGTATTATTGGTGAAAAAGGTGTTATTGCTGAGGGCAAAGCTGTTGATATTGCTGTTGATGGCGGTATTGTGGTTTTGTTGAGTGATGGCACAAAGAAAAACTATTACAGTGGTGAAATATCGTTGAGGTAGGGAGTTGTAGGATGCATTAAAAGAGTCATTGCGGGATGGTTTTTCCCGCAATCTTATAAAATGACAGGAGATGGCGGCAACACGAGCATTGTGAAGCAATGCGGGGTAAGTACCGCCATGACGAGTGTTGGAGGGTTGTTGTGGACAGTTTTGTATACATCATGGCAAATAGATATAATTCGACTATCTATGTCGGGGTTACATCCAACCTTCAAAGGCGTGTTTGGGAGCATAAGAGCGGAGTGAACAAAAGTAGCTTTACTTATAAATACAACTGCCATAAACTTGTTTATTTTGAGCAATTTGGGGACATAGAATTGGCTATTGCGAGAGATAAGCAGATTAAGAACTGGAAAAGAGAGCGTAAAAATAAAATTATTGAAAATGGTAACCCGACTTGGGATGATTTGGCGGAGGAATGGGAGGGTTTTTGAGGAGGCAGGAGATTGCGGCAAAAAGCGTGCCGCAATGACGTAGGAGCGGTTTTAACCGCCCGCATGAGTGTGAAATTACGTAAAATTGGTGGAGGGTTTAATATGCTTTTAGTTGTAGATGTGGGCAACACAAATATTGTTTTTGGGCTGTATGAAGGGGCGGAGCTTTTGCGCAGTTGGCGCATGGGTACTCGTCAAAACCACACGTCGGATGAGATGGGTATTTTTGTTCATTCGTGGTTGAGCTTGCAGGGGGTTAGCAGCAAAGACTTGCAAAGCATTATTATTTCTTCTGTTGTGCCTGATATTATGTATTCGCTTACTAATGCCATCCGCAAATATTTTGACATTGTGCCGAAAATTGTTAGCAAAGATATGGAGTTGGGTATTGACCTTACGAGTATGGGGCGGCGGGAGCTGGGGGCAGACCGCATTGTAAACTGTGTTGCGGCGTATAAGAGCTTTGGCGGACCTGTTATTATTATTGACTACGGCACAGCGACCACTTACGATGCTGTGGATGCCACGGGTAGGGTGATTACCGCCATTACAGCACCCGGAATTAAAATTTCTGCTGACGCTTTATTTGGGCGGGCGGCACTTTTGGGGAAGGTGGAGCTTACTTTGCCGCCGTCTTTTGTTGTGAAAAACACGACAGAAAGCGTGCAGGCGGGTATTTTGTACGGGGCTATTGGTGAAACGGAGTATATTGTGCGTAGGTTGCGGGAAACTATGGATGCCCCTAATGCAAAGGTGGTTGCGACGGGTGGTTTGGCGCATACCATTGCCCATGGGAGCGATGTTTTTGACCATATTGTGCCTTCGCTTACGCTGGATGGTTTGCGGCTTATTTATGAAATGAATAAATAATGTTGATAAGTATATTAATAACTATTAAAATCATGTGGATAAACATGTGGAAAACATGTGGAAAACATGTTGATAACATCGAGAATTTTTTTCTTGACTTTTGAAAATCAAAATTCTAGATTTTTGAAAATCAAAAGGTAATAAGACTTATTTAGTTAAACTGATTTTAACAAACTGAGTGTATGTATGTAGGGCATGGATTGTGAGTGTTGTGTTTATGTTTTGTAAGATGGGTTTTTCAAACGGAAGTTGGTCGGGCGGTTACAAACCGCCCCTACAAGAGATTGTGCTGTCGCAATGATGAGGATTTATTTGAGAATTTGAAATATGTTATGGAATGTTAGTGTGTTGTGTGGTATAATGTTAGGGTGGAGAGGTGAGGGCTATATGAGAATTGGTGATATTGAGCTTGTGACGAATGTTGTGCTTGCGCCTTTGGCGGGGATTAGCGATTTGACGTTTAGGCGCATTTGCCGCCGTATGGGGGCTGGCTTGGTTGCTACTGAAATGGTGAGTGCAAAGGCTATTGTCCATGGGAATGCGGCTACACAGCTTTTATTGCGCAACGATGATGACGACCGCCCGACTGCTATTCAGCTATTTGGAAGCGAGCCTGATGTGATGGCTGAGGCGGCTCGTTTTTTAGATGCTAATTTTGATTTTGAAATTATTGACATAAATATGGGATGCCCTGCGCCAAAAATCGTGAAAAACGGGGATGGGTCGGCATTGATGAAAGACCCGAAACTTGCGGGGCGTATTGTGAGGGCTGTGGTGGATGCCACAAAAAAGCCTGTTACTGCAAAAATTAGGCTTGGCTGGGATTTTAATAGCATAAACTGTGTGGAAGTAGCACGTATTGTGGAGGCAAACGGGGCGGCGGCTATTGCCGTGCATGGGCGCACCCGCAGCCAAATGTATGAGGGCAAGGCGTGTTGGGATGGCATTAAAAGTGTGAAGAATGCCGTAAAAGTGCCTGTTACGGGTAATGGGGACGTTGCCGAAGCTGAGCAGGCAAAGCAGCTTATGGAGCAAAGTGGGGTTGATGCTTTGATGGTGGGACGTGCTAGTTTTGGCAACCCTTGGGTGTTTCGCCGTATAACTCATTATTTTGCCACAGGAGAAATTTTGCCGGTACCGACTACAAAAGAGCGTATTGAAATGGCTTTGCAGCACGCAGAAGCGGCAATTTTGCATGATGGTGAAAAGATTGCACTGCGGGAGATGCGCAAGCATATTGCTTGGTATTTAAAGGGCATACATAGCGCGACACAAGCGAAGGTTGCGGTTAATAATTCGCAGAGTTTTGATGAGGTTAGGGGGATTTTGAATGATTTGTTGTGATGGGGAATTGGAAATTAGGGCGGCGGGGTGTGGTGATGCCCCTTTGCTTGGTGCGTGGTGGCGTGATGGGGATGTGATGGCACATGCGGGGTTTCCTAATGGGCTTGATATTACTGACGAGCAGATTTTTTCGCAAATTGAGAACGGGGATGGGCTTTTTATTTTGGAAGCTCACGGCGAGCCTGTTGGTGAAATGTCTTGCAGGGACAAGGGGGCAAAAGTAGCGGAAATTGGCATAAAGATATGTAAGAACCAGCGGTCAATAAGCTATCGCACGGCTTCCAAGTCCGCTTTTCCACCACTCGTCGTCGGCAGAACCCGCACGAACCTTCGGGTTCGCGCGGAACCTGCCTCCTAGATTGGCGAAAAATCGGTCTTGAAATCCGCACAATCCATTATTGACCGCTGGTTCTGAAAAAGATGCCCGTGGCAAGGGCTATGGCACGAGGTTTTTGCGTATGTTTATTAATGAATTGTTTTGCAAGGGGTTTGAAAAAATAATTTTGGACACAAATGTGAATAATATTGCGGCACAGAGGACTTATGAAAAGTTGGGCTTTTGCAAGGTACGTACGAATGTTGATGCTTGGCAAGACCAGTTGGGCGTTTGGCAAAGTTCGATTGATTATGAGTTGACAAAATAGGCGGTGTGTCAGACGAGTAGGTGGTGTGTCGGAAAATTTTGGTTGACAACCGTAGTTAATTTGGGTATAATGGAAAAATTAATTGGAAATTTGGAGGTAATTATTTTGGCTGAAAACAAAAAATATGTGTTGACATATGAGGGCATTAAGGAGCTTGAAGACGAGCTTAAACAGCTTAAAGGCAACGGACGCAAAGACATTGCTCAAAAAATTAAAGAAGCGCGCGGGCAGGGCGATTTAAGCGAAAATGCCGAGTACGATGCCGCAAAAGACGAGCAGGCAAAAATGGAAACACGCATTGTTATTATTGAAAAAATGCTTCGTAATGCAGAGCTTATTGATGAAGACGATGTTGACGGCGACAGCGTTTCTTTGGGTAGCAAGGTAACCCTTTTGGATGTTGAGTATAACGAAGAGGTTACTTACCACATTGTGGGCTCGGCGGAGGCTAACCCTGAAAAGCTACGTATTTCTAATGAGTCGCCGCTTGGCAGCGGGCTTTTGGGACAAAAAGTTGGGGCTGATGTTGATGTTGAGGCTCCTGCGGGTATAATTAAGTTTAAGGTGCTTGCTATATCGTAAAAACAGGCGGCCAAAAGCCGCCCCTACACGGAGGATTAAAGATGCTTATTCCTAATATCCATTTTATGGGAAACTGCAACGAAGCCATTGATTTTTACAAAAAGGCTTTGGGTGCGGAGGTTAAAAGAATTGAGTATGCCAAAAATGCACCGCAAGACGCAGGACTTACGGCATTGCCGCCTGATTTTGTTATGTATTCAGAGGTTGCGGTATTTGGCACTTTGCTGAACTTGTCTGACGGGGCTAATGAGCCTGTGGTAAAAAATGATAATTTTACTTTTGCTATTGTGTTAAAAACCAACGAAGAAGTTACTTCGGTTTTTAACGGGCTTGCAGAGGGCGGGGAAGTTGTTCAAGAGCTTGCACCCCAGTTTTGGTCTGCGCTTTATGGTATGGTTACAGACCGTTTTGGGGTTACTTGGCAGGTTTATTTGCCTTGATGGTATGCGGTGTCGTAAGCGGGTCGCCGAGGGCGGCGACCCCTGCGAGACTTTGAGGAGGTTTGGGTTTGGATACGAAGGATAATGTGGAGTTAAATGAAATTTTGCGTTTGCGTAGGGAGAAGCTGGCGGATTTGCAGGCCGCTGGTAATGACCCCTTTGGCAATGTTACTTTTGATGTGGATACTCATAGTATTGATATTTTAAATAATTTTGAGAAATATGAAGGCAAGCAGGTGCGCATTGCCGGCCGCATGATGTCCCGCCGCAACATGGGTAAGGCGGCTTTTTGTGATTTGCAAGACGGGGCGGGGCGTGTGCAAGTTTATATTAAGGGCGAGCTTGTAACGGATGCCGCTTATGATGAATTTGACAAAAAATGGGATATCGGCGATATTTTTGGTGTGATTGGTGAAGTTTTTAAAACACAAAAAGGCGAGATTTCTGTGAGGGCTTCTGAGATAAAGTTGCTTGCAAAGTCGCTTCAAGTGTTGCCTGAAAAATACCATGGTCTTCAAAATGTTGATTTGCGATACCGCCAGCGTTATGTTGATTTAATTGTGAACCCGCATGTTAAAGATGCATTTTTAAAGCGGACTGCCGTTATTAAGGGCATACGCAATTTTTTAGACGGGCGGGACTTTTTGGAAGTGGAAACGCCGCTTTTGCACCAAATTGCGGGCGGGGCTTCTGCACGTCCATTTGTTACGCATCATAATGACATGGATTTGACGATGTATTTGCGTATTGCTTTGGAATTGCCGCTTAAAAAGCTGGTTGTTGGCGGTTTTGAGAGGGTTTATGAAATTGGGCGGTGTTTTCGCAATGAAGGTACGAGTGTTAAGCATAACCCCGAATTTACTATGCTTGAGTTGTATCAAGCGTATACAGACTATTACGGCATGATGGAGCTTACTGAAACATTGCTTCGCAAGTTGGCGGTGGACGTTACGGGGAGTTCTGTTGTGAATTTTCAAGGCACGGATATTGACTTTGGCAAGCCTTTTGAGCGTGTTACTATGGTTGAGGTTGTGAAAAAGTACACAGGTGTTGACTTTGATGCCATAACTGACCTTGAAGGGGCTAGAGCGGCCGCAAAGGCGCATGGTGTGGAGTATAAGCCGATACACAAAAAAGGCGACATTCTTAATCTTTTCTTTGAGGAAAAGGTGGAGGAGCATTTGATACAGCCGACATTTGTAATGGACCATCCTATTGAAATTTCATTTTTGTGCAAGGCACATCCCGACAAGCCCGAGTATGCCCAGCGTTTTGAGCTTTTTATTATGAATAGAGAGATTGCAAATGCATATAGCGAGCTTAATGACCCTATTGACCAGCGCAGGCGTTTTGAAGCGCAGGAGCTTTTGAGAGAGGCGGGGGATGAGGAAGCGGCGCAAATTGATGAGGATTTTATTGCGGCTTTGGAGGTAGGACTTCCGCCAACGGGTGGGCTTGGCATTGGCATTTGCCGTTTGGTTATGCTTTTGACCGACCAAGCGTCCATACGTGATGTGTTGTTTTTTCCTGCAATGAAGCCCTTGCAATAGAGGATATACCAACTTGCAATCTAAATCATACCAATCAACTTGTCTTTTTGCCGCAATGCTTCGGGCAAAAAATCTTATGTGCCTTTGGGCACGCTGCGATTTTTTACCCTTCGCCTTGCGATAAAAATCCTGCGTTGCTTAGTACGATTTAGATTGCAAGTTGGTATCAACTATGCTATAATAATTTTGGTGAATTTATGGATAGAAATGAAAAAATACGCCTAATGGCGAAAATGGCGACTTATGACAAAAAAGGCTTCGAGCGGGATGCCGAGGCAAACCAATATTTCCGTCATGATTATATTTACAAAAAAAATATGGCTCTGCGTTTTAGCGTAGGTGTTGGATGCCTTATTTTGGCATTGTTTTATTTTGTGTATCTTACCGCAGTGCAAGGGGCGGACATTTTTGCCCTTGATTTTCAGTCAGAGCTTATAGGCTTTGCTATTTTTGTGATTGTGGTGATGGTTTTTTACAGTCTTATGGGTACAATTATTTTTACAAGGGAGTACCTAGCGTCAGGACGGCGGGTGAACGAGTATTTTAAGCTGATGCGCCAGCTTAATGGCGAAGCCGCCCACGAGGAGGACGAATCCCCTAAAAAGGCTCAGCTTGAATATAAGGCTGACGAAGATGAAGAGGATTTAGACCAAATGTGGCAAAGTCCGTATATACCAAGACGTAGACGTGAGCATTTGCTTACTTACGACGACGACGAAATAGAGCAGGCGAAAAAGCCGCAGATGCCCGAATATAGGTATATGAGCAGTGACGACCCATCTTTTTGGGATGAAGACGAGAAGTAGGGGGTACGAAAGAGGATATGGAACAATTACTAAAACATAGACAAAATTTGATTGCGCTGTACAAAAAGTATGAGATATATATTAATTATGCATTAAAATTTGTGGCGGCTTTGGTTGTTTTTTGGCGGGTAAATTCTTTGGGGATGTACCGTGAAGAATTTGGCATGTTGTTTAACGGGGCGACGGGCGTTGCTTTTTTGCTTTTGATTGCGCTTATTTTTACGGTGTCGCCGCCTGTGCTTTCGCTTATTTTGGTTACCATTGTGGTTGCGTTGCAGCTTTCATTGGTGCTTGAAGTGGCGATTTTGGTTTTTTTGCTGCTTATGCTTATAATTTTGTTTTACGCAAGGTTGCAGCCAAAGCAATGCATATTGATACTTGCCCTTGTTTTTGGATTTTATTTTAATGTGCCTTATGCGGTGGTTTTGTTTGCGGGGCTTTACTTTGGTCTGGCGGCTATTGTGCCTGTTGTGCTTGGGGTTTTGGTTTGGAATTTTTTACCGTTTTTTACAAATTTGGCACAGACCAGACCTGTTTCGGTGGAATTTGATATAATTGAGCTTCCCACAGGGTTTGCGGAGGTTTTTAATGAAATTTATTACGTGCTTACAACGGATATAGGCTGGGTTATTGTGGGATTTGTTTTTGCTATGATGATACTTGCTGTACATTTAATTTCGTCTTTGTCTATTAACCGTTCACGTGATATTGCATTGGCGGTTGGTGCTGGCATCGGCTTTGTTTGCATGATAATGGTGGTGGCTATTGCAAATGTGAACATGACTATTTTAGGGGTTATTTTGGGTAGTATTGTGTCCTTTGGCATGGTTTGGGTTGTTAAATTTTTTGACAAGGTGAAGGATTACACACGTGTTGAAAATGTGCAGTTTGAAGATGATGATAATGTTTATTACGTGAAGATTGTTCCCAAGGCGAAGGTGAAGTAGGGCGGCTTTTGGTTGGTTGACACATTTCGGATGGCAGGTTTATTTTGCAAGGCATAAGCTCCACGGGCGGCAGGTTGCCGCCCCTACAATGGGTTTCGTTAGATTGCCGTTATAAGCAAGGCGATAAAGATAACAAAGAAAGGCGGCGGCGGGTTTGACTGAGTGGATTTCAAATTTATTTAATTTGCCTGAGCTTGCTATGCCTTCTTTTGGTATTGCATCTATATTGGATATTGCCCTCATAGCCTTTGTTGTGTACAAACTGCTTGGGTGGGTGCGCCAAACCCGTGCTTGGGGGGTCTTTAAAGGCATTGCTACGCTTGCAATGATATATTTGGTGGCGTATTTTTTGGGGATGCACACCACAGTGTGGATTATTAGCCAAACCGTAACATGGGCTGTAATTGCCCTTATGATAATTTTTCAACCAGAGCTTCGTAAGGCATTAGAGCGTCTTGGAAAAGGGCGCAGACTGCCTTTTTTGACGTTTTTGCAAGAAGAAAAACCCGATAATTCTGAGGTTGTTGTGCAAGAGATTGTGGATGCCCTCCAAAAAATGTCAAAAGTGAACACGGGTGCTTTGATTGTGGTTGAGCAAGAAGTACCCATAAAAGACCTTGAAGCCAGCGGTGTTTTAATTGATGCCATGGTTACAAGCCAGCTTTTGGTTAGTATTTTTGAAAAAAATGCTCCATTGCACGATGGGGCTGTTTTGATACGGCAAGACCGTGTAAAGGCGGCGACATGCATTTTGCCTTTGACAGCCGAGCATCTTTCAAGCGAGCTTGGCACACGCCATAGGGCGGCTGTTGGCATGTCTGAAACAAGCGATGCCTATGTATTGGTGGTTTCGGAAGAAACAGGTGCTATTTCTATTGCCAAAGACGGCAAGCTGTATCGGGGTTTGACCAAAGAAGAAGTGCAAAAAATGCTTTTGTCTAATATAAAGCCGCAAAAATCGAAGCGTTTTTCGCTGCGTAATAGGAAGTAAAATGGCGGTTACGGAAGTAAGGGAGCTATCGCATGTCAAAAAATCTTGACAAAATTAAAAGAAGTTTTTTGTCAAACCTGCCTTTTAAAGTGGCGGCGGTTTTGATTGCTTTTTTGTTGTGGTTTGTGGTTTTAAATGCGACCGACCCTATTGTTAATGACGACATACGTGTTACCTTGGACGTGCGGAATGTAAACAGTCTTACCAGCGAGCCTATACATAGGCATTTGGTGAATTATGAAGCATTAAGAAATACACAGATAACTATAACAGTGCGTGGAACACAAAGAGAGATTGATGCCATACGCCAGAATTTAACTGCATATATTGACTTATCGGCGGCAGAGGTGGTGAGTGCGGCGCAAACGAGCACGCAGTTTTCCACAAGGGTTCATGTGTACGGGGTAAGCGGGAATGTGCTTTTGCAGACCCATTCCCCGGGTAATGTTACATTGCAGTTAGATAGTATTGTAACCCGCTATATTAATGTGGAATTTGAGCCTATTGGTGAAATTGATGCGGGGTATATTGCCGTTTGGGAAGAAGCGGTGATAGAGCCGAATGTTTTGCGGGTAACAGGACCTTCTTCAAGCGTGGACAGCATTTATAAGTTTTTGGTGGAGGTTAATCAAGAAGGTTTGACTGAAAGCTGGAGGCGCACGGGCTTTGAGCCTTTGGCTGTTACAGCTACGGGTGGGCATGTGGCGACTGCCCATGTGCAATTTGGGAGTGTT